>JAFQVZ010000236.1 GCA_017407765.1 Clostridia bacterium
AAGGAGCATGGCAATCATCTGCCCATGGGCACCGACTATATGGTTGCCGACTATCTTGCAAAGGAAGTCACCAAGGTCTGCGATGTCGTAACTCTTCCCACAATGCCCTTTGGTTATTTCCCCAATTTCATCAAGTGGAAAGGCTCCATCAACATCGAGTTCCAGCATTTCTTTGACTATGTCAAAGATGTTATCCTCAGCTTCCAGCGCTTCGGAGTAAAGAAATTCCTCATCATCGATGATGGTGTTTCCACACACATTCCTCTCAAGCTGCTGGCTCTGACCCTCAACAACGAATATAACATCAAGGTGGCTGTTTCCGACTGCACCGGCCTTGGCTCGGAAGTCGACAAGGCCGTTTGCAGCCAGAAGCGCGGCGGCCACGGAGACGAGGCCGAAACCTCATGTGTGCTTCACCTTAGGCCCGATCTTGTGCACATGGACAAGACCACAGAAGAATATTCTTCCATCTTCCCCGGAACAAAGGGCAAGATCTATTTCCCCAACCGTATGTGCACGCCCTGCGGCACCAACGGCAACAGCACCCTTGCCACAGCTGAAAAGGGCGAAGCTATCCTCAAGGCTCAGGTGTCCGACCTCGTTGCCTTCCTCAATGAGTTTATCCCCTGGGAGCCCTGTGACTACTATGACCCCGAAGAAGAGGTGTGATCGATGAAGAATTTTGATATGCTGCACCCCGTGCTGCACACTCAGAAAATAGATCTCACCCACGGCGACTGCGCCTCACTCTATGATGTTGACGGCAACCGATATCTCGATTTCAATCAGATCTGCACCACTCTTGGCCAGAATAACAAGCATTTTATCAAACGAATGACTGAAGCGCTTAACGGCATGACCTCCAACAAGGCCGGCCTCGCTCCTGCCAAGGAAAAACTGCAGAAATACCTGATGGATACCACAGGGCATAAGTTTAGTTATATCCATCTGACAGCCTCGGGCTCGGAAGCCACCGAGTGGGCGGTCCGCACAGCTCTCAAGCAGACAGGAAAGACCGAAGTCCTCTCCTTCTGGAACAGCATCCACGGCCGCACATATCTCAGCGCCTCGATGTCGGGCATGGTCCAGCGCAAGACCGACTATGGCCCCATTGCCCCCGGTGTTCTGCTGGCTGCCTATCCCAACTGCAGCCATTGCCCCTATGAGAAAAAGTGCGAAGACTGCAATAATTTCTGCCTAAGATTCCTCGACAACAAGGTAAAGTTCGAGGGTGCAAATGATGTGGGCGCCGTAATCGTCGAAGCCTATCAGGGCAGCGGTGTCATTCCCCCTCCCAAAGGCTGGCTCAAGGCTCTTCAGGACTGGGCACATGCCCATGGGGCCCTCTTTATCCTTGATGAGGTACAGAGCGGCATGGGACGCACCGGAAAGCTCTATCGCTTTGAAGAGGAAGGGCTTGATCCCGATATGCTGCTGCTTGGCAAGTCTATCGTGAACGGCCTGCACATGGGCGTCATACTCTCGAAGGATATCCCCAAGGAGAAATACCTCAAAGCTCTCACCGGCGGCGCAGGCGACGATGTTCTGGCCTGCTCGGCGGCGTGTGCAGTATTTGAGGAGCTTCTTGAAAACGGCCTTCTCGAGCATATCGATGCAATGGGTAAACTCATGGCCGAAAAGCTTGAAACACTCGCCGTAAAATACCCTGCTGTAAACGAGGTCCGCTCTATGGGACTTGCCGCTGCGGTCGAGCTCGATACAGCCGAACATCAGAAGGCTGTTCAGGCCGCTCTCAGGCAGGCCCGTGTATTCACCTCGCCTTCGGTCAACAACTGCATTATGTTCAAGCCTCCCTACACCGTCACCGAAGAAGAGATCTGTCTTATGGCCGATGCTCTCGACAGATGTCTGGCTCAGCTTGACAAATAACTATTAAAAATATATTCTTATAATAATGTGAGGTGAAGAAATGTGATAAACAAAAGCTCCAGCGTGCCTATGTATGAACAGATCGCGGCGATCCTTAAGGATGAGATCCTTTCCAACAAGTATGATCCTTCGGGAAATATAGGCACACAAACAAAGCTGGCTCAGCGCTTTGACGTAAGCATTATAACAATACGCAAGGCTATTTCTCTGCTGACTCAGCAGGGGATGCTGGATGTAACTCAGGGCAAAGGCACCTTTGTCAAAAACACAATACTGAATGACAACCTGACTCGTCTCACCGGTGTCGATAATATTATTTCCGACAGCCATCTGTCGGCTCAGGTCCAGGTCCTGGTTTTTGAGATGATCGACACCCCCTCGCATTTCGACGCCGAGCTCAGACGCGGCCTTGGGAAAAAATGTCTTCACCTCGAACGTCTCCATGTAATGGAGGGTGTCCGCGCCGCCTATGCCGAGATATGGCTTCCCGCAAAATACGGCGAACTGATAACTCCGTCCGATGTCGAACGATACACCATCTATCAGATCTATGAAAGCAAATGGAATCTGTCGCTGGGCAAGGGCAAACAGGTCATTCGCGCCGATGCCGCCTCTCCAAGAGTATCGGAGGCTTTGGGCATTTCTCCCGGAAGTCCTGTTCTTTCGATCAATCGACGTGCCTATTCGGCTACCGGCGAGCTGGTGGAATATATGCAGCTTTCTTACGAGCATACCCAATATTCCTTCAGCGTCGAGCTTCAACTCAGCTCTATTTAAAACACAGAACGCAGGTCCCTCCGGGGCCTGCGTTTTTCTTTGACTATAGGTTGATATGGCGGTATAATCAAATCAGCTTATAAACAAAACACTGAAAGGCGGACAAGGTATGACAGAACTTTATCCCGAGTTTTATAACGATGTTTTTGGGCCTATAATGCAGCCCGGCTCCAGCTCGCACATGGCGGCTCCCTGCAGGGCTGGCTATCTGTGCAACTCGCTCCTTGGCGAAGATGTTGCCGAGATCGTTGTCGAAATGGATAACGACGGCTCTTTCAAGGGCACCTTCGGCACTATGAACGAAGACCTGGGAATGCTCAACGGCGCTCTCGGACGTATGCCTGACCACAGTGATTTCTTCAAGGTAAAGGCTCAGCTCCGCGAAGCCGGCATTCCTTACCGCTTCGACTTCTGCAGCATGAAGGAAAGCCCCCATATCAACTCTCTCAAGTTTATCATCACCGGAAAAAGCGGCAGGAAAGCCACTCTGGTTGCCAACTCCATCGGCGGCGGCATGATCGAAACCGTATGGGTAAACGGATATGCCTATGCAGGCAAGGGCGACACCTATGTTCTCTGTGTATTCGACCCCGAAACCGCTATCGACGGCGCTCAGCTCAAGGCAAAGCTCGAAGGATGCCAGCCTGTTCTCGAGTGCGGCACCGGCAATGGTCAGAAGGGCGGCATCATGCACTGGTTTAAGGTAGACGGCCTCACCGACGCTGCCGCCAAAGCTCTCGAGTGCCTCGATTATGCCCTTATGAAGCCCGTTCGGCCCGTCCCCACAACGTCGGCAAAGAAGCCCCAGCTCTTCAGAGATATGGTAGAATGGCGCCGCCTTGCCTCCGA
>JAFQVZ010000237.1 GCA_017407765.1 Clostridia bacterium
AGCCTTATATTTTTCGTCAGGTATTTCGGCCATTACAGCAATCTGTTTGAAACCGTCGGCAAAGATCGTGTCATTATCAAAGGCGCAACGATGCCTCATTTCGCATATATAGCTCCCGACTGCTTCAGCCTGTTTGTTTCCTTCTCGGCAGCAATGGTCTTCCTAAGCATCTATCATTACTATTACCATTATATGGGCAGCAAGAGCATTTACACCATGAAGCGACTCCCCTCGGCATGGGATCTCTGGCGCAGATGCCTGACCTTTCCCCTTATTGCCGGAGTTGTCTCTCTGATTATTGCATTCATTCTTCTGATGCTCTATTTTGCATTCTATATGCTGGTCACACCCGACATCTGCATCATGCCGGGCCAGTTTGAAAACCTTATAAATGTTATTTCCGGAGGTGTTTTCTAATGATCGAGATAAAGAATCTCAGCAAAAGATACGGCATTGGTTTTGGCGGCAAGCTGGCTGTCGACAACCTCTCGCTGACGATAAACAAGGGCGAGATAATAGGCCTGTTCGGCGGCAACGGCGCAGGCAAGACCACTCTTATGAAATCGATCCTCGGCCTGCTCGATTATGATGGCGAGGTCACCCTCGATGGGCAGAAGATCACAAGAAAAAACATCTCAAGGCTGTCTTTTGCCACAAGCGAGCATTCCTTCTTTCCCAACATCACCCCCGAAGATCACCGCGAGTTCTATAAAATGAACTTTCCCGGCTTTAACGAAGCAAGGTTTGATTCGCTGATGAAGTTCTTCGATCTTCCTAAAAACCGAGCTCTCAGAGGCTTCTCTACCGGCCAGAAGAACCAGTTCGAGGTCATTCTCGCCCTCTCTCAGGGCGCTGAATACATCTTTATGGACGAACCTTTTGCCGGCAATGATATATTTAACCGCGAAGATTTTTATAAGGTCCTGCTGGGTATTCTTGATGAGAACGAGACCATCATCCTCTCGACCCACCTTATCGAAGAGGTGGAAAACTTTGTATCCCGCGCAGTCGTCCTCAGAAACGGCAGGCTTATTGCCGATGTTTCGGCCGATAATCTGGCCGACCGCGGCCTCAGCCTGACCGCATTCATTAAAGAAACCTATGGATATCAGTCCTCCCGCGTCAGAGATGCCCTCGATGCCCTCTCCGGACAGGAGGACGGAAAGGAGAACCGATGAAACGTTCACTTATCCTCATATCTGTCTTATCAGCAGCAGCTTTTATCTTCACTTTGGTCACCTCAGTTATCGCCTCGAGCCAGGCCGATGATATCGAACTTGTTGAACTCCCTCTTTACGGCGATCCTATGAAAGCCGAAGGTATTGAAATGTCTATTGATCTGCAGATGAACCGACATCATTTCTGGGATATAAAGCACATGCCCGGCGAGGATGGATACACCGATGTGGATTACGATCATTATTATCTGGGATATAGCGAAGAAAGCACTCCTGAGCCCAATATAAGCATCGACCTTTTCACCCAGGGCGGTATGTCCAGCTCTCACCCCATCACCCGCGAAGACAGAATGGAAGCAGACGGCTTTATGCTGGAGCCTGCATTTCAGATGGCCGAAGAAATGGGCCCCAACGAAACCCGGACCGAAACGGTTTCCCTTGCCGATTACTACGAATACTATCCGATCCATATAGATGCCTACGACGGCATGACTCATGGTATCTTCGACTATGACGAAGGGATTCAGGAGTATTTCAAAATACCGGTTCCCGCAGAACATCTCTCAGAATACACTGTCGAGACCGATGCCTCCGGCGGAATGACCAGTGTCAACATTAACTCGGTTGGAGAAAACGACTTTTATCTTTCGGCAGTAGGATGTGTGTATGACGATGCCTTCTATATCACCCTGTCGGGCTATGGCGAAAACGGCAACCTCCTTGACCTCACTCAGATAAAAGGCGGCACCGGCATCTACCGTCTGCCCTATGAAAAGTCGCCCAACCGACAGAATATAAGACGCGGACTGAGCGGTGAGATCGAAGTGGTGTTCCCTCTCGACCTTGAAAGCTGTGAACCTATTCACCTTGTCACCTCGCCTGACAAGAGCCTTATGTACCTCTACGCCATCGAAAACGGCCATTCGGTGCTCACAGTTATTGATACCGAAACCTTTGAGCAAAAACAGAAGCTTGACCTTGGCGAGTTCGACTGGAACTTCAACATAATCCAGAAGGATGACATGATCCTGCTCAAGCATTATGGCGATGATATGCATATAATCCTCATAAAGCGCAGCGAAGACGATGTTCATGAGGTTGTAATCGATACCGACCTGAGCGCCTGTGAGGATAAGATCCCTCTCGACTATCACACCTACACCGCCTTCGATTATGACGGTGAAAGACTTGCAGTTATGATCAATCAGAACTACTGGTGGTCGTGCTCCTGTTATCTTGTGGTCATTGAAGACAATGTCCCGGTGTATGCAGGAGACTACTCGGTAAATCCTACCGAAAACTCCAACAATTATCAGTATCAGGACAGGCTTCGATACAGCAGTGGTGATCCCGATTTTATCGGGGTGGAAATCAAATAAGATGCAAAAATGGCTCCCAAAAGGGAGCCATTTTGTTATGTATTGAAAACTATTACCATGCTTCGCAGGCGCCTTCGCATCTGGGCTCGGTTGCACCCATAAGTGTGCCCTTGCCTGTCTGGAAGATCATCTGTCCACGGCCGAAGCCGCCTACATTGAGGTCGTATGCGACATCATGTCCCCTCGACTTAAGTGCTTCGACGATATATTCGGGGAATGCGGGCTCGAAGTGGATCTTCTTGCCCTCCATCCACTGCCAGCGGGGTGCATCAAGGCAGGCCTGAGGATTGAGGCCCTTGTCGATATAATCGATCATTACCTGCATATGGCCCTGAGGCTGCATGAATCCGCCCATTACACCGAAGGGGCCGACGGGATTGTTGTCCTTTGTCAGGAATCCGGGAATAATTGTATGATAAGGACGCTTGCCGGGAGCCGCAAAGTTTTCGCTTGCGGGGTCAAGGCTGAAGCCGAGGCCGCGGTTCTGCAGGCCGATGCCGGTTCCGGGGATAACAACACCCGAGCCAAAGCCACGGAAGTTGCTCTGAATGAAGGAGATCATGTTGCCGTCATTGTCGGCAGCACACAGATAAACTGTGCCCGATGCCTTGGGCTTGCCGCATTCAGGAAGGATAGCGCGGTCGCCGATGAGCTTGGAGCGCTCAAGGCCGTACGCAGGCGAAAGCAGATCCTTTACCGATACGCTCATGCTCTTAGGCTCGGCAATATATCTCTGGCCATCGGCAAAGGCCAGCTTGAGAGCCTCGATCTCGCGATGATAGCTTGCTACATCATTCTGAGAAGGCTCGAAGTTATTGAGGATGTTGAGGGCCATCAGCGCTACGATGCCCTGTCCGTTGGGAGGCAGCTCCCATACATCATATCCGCGGTAGTTGACCGATACGGGGTCGACCCACTCGGGCTGATAAGCCTCGAGGTCTTCCTTGTGGATGAATCCGCCGAACTTGTTGGAATATGCATCGATCTTATCGGCAATGTCACCGCGATAGAAGCTCTCGGCATTGGTCGCACCGATATCACGCAGAGTCTTGGCCTGGTCGGGATTACGGTAGATCTCGCCGGGTTCGGGGATGTGTCCGCCGGGAGTAAAGCAGTCGAGCCAGCTCTGGCACTCGGGCGAAACATCCAGAACATCCTTAAGACGGCCGGAGAACAGCTTCATCATATCGCTGAGGTTCTGCGATGTGGCTGCACCCTCTTCGGCATATCTTGCAGCAGGCTCGACGACCTCGCTGAGAGGAAGGCGTCCAAAGCGCTGGTTTACAGCGGCCCATGCGGCAGGAGCGCCGGGAACGGTTACGGGGCTGAAGCCGTAAATGGGCATCTTCTCGAAGCCCTTCTGCTTAAGAGCCTCAAGCGAGAAGCTCTTGCCCATAAAACCGCTGGAGTTAAGGCCATAGATCTTGCCCTTATGCCAGATGATGGCGAAGGCATCGGCGCCGATACCGTTGGCCTGAGGCTCGAGGACGGTCAGGCATGTGGCTGCAGCAATTGCCGCGTCGAATGCATTACCGCCCTTCTTGAGCATATCTACGCCGGCCTGAGCCGCCAGATGGCTGGAAGTTGCGCACATGCCGTTTATGGCATATTTTACGAAACGCTTGGAAGCGTAAGGATAAGAACCAAACTCAAACATTTATATCTCTCCTTATAATAAATATTTATATGTTCACGCTATTATTTTACATCAGCATCAATATAAAATCAATTAAAAAGAAACAATTTTACAAAAAAAGAACTGCCCGAAGGCAGTTCTTAATATATTTCATTATTTTCAGTATATCGGTTCTTTTCCAAGACCGTTCTCAAGGGCCCTCCATCTTGCTTTTTGTGCACACAGCCATGTGCCGCCATACTCTTCTCTGTGCTTAATGAACCAATCTGAATCACCCCAGAAAAGCTTGCCATTTTCAAAAAACATTCCTACATCAAAGATGTCGCAGGTATAGTTTTCATCAATTGGACAAAGATGAAGGCTCTCAAGGCCTATAAACTCAATTTCTATTACAGAATTATTTTCATATTGCCTTTGGAAGATCATTCTAAGACATCTCTGGTCATTTATTGGATGCATAGACAGCTCATCGGTCACATAAGCTCCGCTGATATATTTTAATTCTTTAAGGCAGCTATCGTGAAATCCACCGATCTGATCCAAAAATACTTTTACGTCATTTTCAGACTCTATCATATTCCACATATTATACTCCTCCCTCGTTGCTATTTAAAACTATTATATTATCATTTTACCACATTTATACTGCATCGGCAACAATCATCAATATACGACAAAAAAGAACTGCCCGAAG
>JAFQVZ010000238.1 GCA_017407765.1 Clostridia bacterium
GAATTGGTCAGCACCTTGCGGGAGAAGAGGGCCATCGCGCTGCCCTTGAGGATATTGTCTTTCTGATCGAGGGCATCAGGCAGATTCTCCGAGATAATGGCTGCACCGTCTCTGGCCATGGTGCGGCCCAGAAGATAGTCGGCCGAAACGCCATAATAGTCGGCAGCCTTTACGAGGAACTCGAGTCCCGGCTCTCTCATGCCGTTCTCATAGTGCGACAAAAGAGCCTGCGAAACACCAAGGTCGCCCGCAGCTTTTCTCTGGCTTATTTTCTTTTCTTTTCTCAGAAGAGATAATGTCCGGGGAAAGTCGTTTACCATGAGAGATACTCCGTATTACTTCAACTAATGTTAAAAGGGGACAGAAAACCCTGCCCACATCTCATTTTGAGCGGGCAGAGAAAACGCCAAACAAATTAATACATATAGTATACAGCTAAAAATCCCTTTCGTAAAGAGTTTTTTAAACTATTTGTTATTAAAACACCCTCAAAACTCTCTATAAAGACAATAAAAGACGGGATAACACAAGATATCCCGTCTTTTGTGATTACTAAACGCAATATATGGACGATTTGTATACAGATCAGAAGAAAATCGTCATGAGAGGAATGGTGACCATCGACAGTACCGTCGAGAAAAATACTACCTGAGATGCAAACTCATAGTTTCTGCCATACTTTGCGGCAAGAACTGCCGTCAGCGAAGCCGAAGGCATACCGGAAAGAAGGGTGGAAACGCCGACTACCATAGGCTCGAGGTGGAGCAGACTAAGGACAGCGAATACAACTGCAGGGATGAAGATAAGGCGGATAAAGCTGTAGTAAGACAGCAGACCCAACTGGATATTTTTAAGATTGATATCGGCAAGGATGGCGCCGATCATCATCATGGAAATAGCGGTGGTGCATCCACCGATAGAGCTCATGGTCTTTGTCATGAACATAGGCAGCTCGAAGGGCATCAGCATAAGTGCGAAGCCGACGAAAACCGAGATTACGCAGGGGTGAGTGAGCAGATTTTTGATTACCGATTTGCTGTCGGTCTTGGTATAGAGGCTGAGGCCTGCCGACCAGAGGAATATTCTGAGCGGGATCATAGCGATAGAGGCATAAAGAAGGCCCTCGTTTCCGAACACACCCTGAGTGATGGGATTGCCGAGGAAGTTGGCGTTGGAGGTGATGGTGCCGTGACGAAGAACCACCTGCTTGTCGGGCTCGACGAATCTATAGGCCACAAGGCTGATGAAGTAGGAGAAGATCTGAACACCGGTGTATACAATAAAGATAAGACCTGCCGATCTTAGAAGATCACTTGTCAGTTCGAGATTAAAGGACATGATGATATTGCAGGGAAGAATTACATTGATCAGCAGATCGGAAAGGGCATTTCTTGTTTTAACATCGATAAGATTCTTTTTGCGGCATAAGAAGCCGATCGACATTATTGCAAAGAGGGAAAGCTGAAGATTCAGCATGGTGTTGAAGGTGGACATACTACCCATCCTTTCGATAATATTTTATTACATACGACATTTTACACCCATGCGTGCAAAATGTCAAAAAATATCCCTGCATGATATCCATGCAGGGATAAAAGCTATTAATCTCGCTTAAGGAGGGGCGAATCTTTCCATTTGCCCTGTTTGAAACGGTAGGCAAACATCAGCATTCGTGTTACATTATCGGTGCACATACAGATACATACGGCATGGATGCCAAGTCCGAAGAGGCGAACTGCAATGGTGGCGCCCAAGGCTCTTACGCCCCACATGGATATGAGGGTAATAAGGAATACACTCTTGGTGTCGCCCGCGCCTCTGAGAGCGCCCGAGTGAACAAGAGCGATGAGATAGGGGATCTCGATGGTTGCGAGTATCCTGAGAAGCCCGGTTGCTATCTCTATTACTTCGGGGTCGGGAGTGAAGAGGCAGATTATCTGACGTGCAAAGATAAACAGTATGGTGCAGAAAACGCCCATCATTGTCGAGCCGATCTTGATGCAGGAGTTGATATATTTTTCGGCAAGGTCGGTCCTGCCTGCGCCCAGCGACTGGCCCATAAGAGTTGTAGCCGCTGTGCCGAAGGCGAATGCCGGCATATAACAGTAGGATTCGCCGGTGGAGGCGATAGAGTTGGCAGCGATGGCGACTGTTCCCAGTGAGGCGACTGTCTTTGAGATAACAATGGATGCGCCGCTCATTGTGAAACGCTCGAACATAGCGGGAAGGCTGATGTTGAAAACCGTCTTAAGGTCATCTTTTTTAAGTCTGAAATCTTCTTTAAAGGATATCTTCATTGGCGAAGGACGATGAAGTGTGACAAACAACAGCGTCGTTGCACCGACAAAGATCGAGAATACGCTGGCTGCCGCCGCACCGGCAACACCCCAGCCTGCACCCCATATCGTGAAGGTATGTCCGAACAGGGTAACATCATGCACGGGATTTATCAGAAGATAGTTGCCGCAGACATTGATAAGGTTTACTGCGATATTGATAAACATGGGGGTCTTTGTATCGCCAAAACCACGGTATATGGCGGTAAGCGTCATTGTAAGGCTGCGGAACACGACAGCGATAGCCATAATGCGGTTATACCCGGTAGCCAGCTCGAGAACATCGGGCTTGGCGCCCATCCACTGGGGGACAAGGCGGGCGATGGCAAAGTTGACTATTGATATTGGCACACCCATCATAATTACGGTGGTCAAAGCCTGACGGATCAGCGATCGGGCCTTTTCAAAGTCCTGCGCGCCGACATTTCGGGCGATGAGAACAGTGAAACCTGTGCCAAAGGCCATTATGACGCCGTTTATCATAAACATAGGAGCCATGCTGATGGATACCGAGGCTGTAGCCGATGCACCAAGCGCTCCAACCATGGCTGTATCTATCGACTGGACCAGAGTGACCAGCATCTGCTCGAGCACGACGGGCCATACCAGCATCAAGATCGTAGCCATTGGACTTCGTCGCTCGTCAATAAGTGTGACATGTTTTTCTTTACTCACACAAAGAACCTTCTTTCATTCAGAGTTGTATTGTGCATATAGTATCACATTTAACTCTTAGTGTCAAAAAATTGATAAAGTTATTATGCATTAATTGCAGAAATATGCAGTTTATAGGGATCAGAGGCTGTTTATTTCAGTTTTTCTTGATTTTTTTTGCCTTATGGATTTATTATCAAAGCATCGGGGGCAAGGCTCCCGGCTCACCTTTTGGGGTGTGGGGTTGTGGTTTCCTTGGTCGGGGTCGCTGCCCCCTTTTTATTTTTGTATATACTTAATGGGCTCATCGGTTTTCTCTGAGTATGAATATTCGATAAATTAAGGGGCTGTATTTGGGCAATTATATCAAAATAAAAGCAGGCAGCTATTCGCTGCCTGCAAGTTTATGCATATCAGTTTGATTATACGTTGTGCTTGACTCTGTCTCTTTCCTCTGCCTTCTTGGCGTCGTTCCAGCGGGAACCCCACAAAATCTGCGATTTTGCGAGGGCCCCTTGAAATTGATAGATTTGCCGCAAATAAACTTACGGCAAATCATGCGCCGCAAAAAGCGGCGGGAATGGACCGCACCATGTATAGGTTGTTATACGTTATGCTTGACTCTGTCTCTTTCCTCTGCCTTCTTGGCGTCATTCCAGCGGTCCATTGTACCTACAA
>JAFQVZ010000239.1 GCA_017407765.1 Clostridia bacterium
AGGGTTAGATGACAGGCAGGTGTAGCAGCCGCCCTCTCAGTCACCTATGGTGACAGCGAAGCGAAGCTAGTGCCTTTGGTACTCTCCCAGAGGGAGAGCCAAGCACAGCTTATGCGCTCCTAGCCCTCTTTTGAAAGAGGGTGGCATGCCGCAGGCATGACGGGTGTTTGGCCAGCAGTCTTGCGGCAGCATAAAGATAACCGGCATAATGGTGTTGCCAAACCTCAGTCGCCCAGCGGGCGCCGGCAACGCAAAGCCAGTGCCCCGGGCACTTCTTTCCAAAGGAGCCTTGGATGCGGGGGCTCATTTCATACAAATATGTCTGGAAACTGCCCAAAATATTCGAAAAAACCCATGTGGTTGCCTTGAAATAGGCATTTTTTTGATATATAATGAATGTGTCTGTGCGCAGATGTTATTTTGGCCTGCCCGTAACAGGCCAAATACATAAAAAATCGGCGCATTAAAACAAGACTAACGAATAAAATAACATAATTATGGGGAGAGGTTTTCTATGCAGTACAACAAGAAATCCGTAAAGGATATTGACGTAAAGGGTAAGAAGGTCCTGGTCCGCTGCGACTTCAACGTTCCTCAGGATGCAAACGGCAATATTACAAATGACAAACGTATCCGCGAGGCGCTGCCCACCATCAAGTATCTGCTTGAGCAGGGTGCAGCTGTCATCGTTTGCTCTCATCTGGGCAAGCCTAAGGGCGAGAGAAAGATGAAATATACACTTACACCTGTTGCAAAGCACCTGAGCGATATGCTGGGCCTGCCTGTCAAGATGAGCTTTGACACCGTCGGCAAGGAGGCAACACGTCTGTGCGGCGAGATCAAGCCCGGCGAGGTCGTAATGCTTGAAAACCTCCGCTTTGATGCAGGCGAAGAGGCCGGCAGCGAAGTTTATGCCGAAGCTCTGGCTTCTCTGGCTGACATCTATGTCAACGACGCTTTCGGCGCGGCTCACAGAAAGCACGCTTCGACAGCTCTGATCTCTCACTATCTGCCCGCAGTCTGCGGCCTGCTGATGGAGAAGGAGATCTCGGTTATGGGCAAGGCTATGGCAGAGCCCGAGCATCCTTTCATTGCTATCATGGGCGGCTCCAAGGTCTCCGATAAGCTGGGCCTCATCGGCTCCTTCGTCGGCAAGTGCGATTCGATCCTTGTTGTAGGCGGCATGGCTTACACATTCTTTAAGGCTATGGGCGGCACGATCGGCAGCTCGATCTGCGATGAGAAGAGCCTCGGCCTCGTAAAGGGCATCATTGAGGATGCAGAGAGCAAGGGCACAAAGGTATATCTGCCCATCGATACAGTTATCGCCGACCAGTTCTCCAACGACAGCAACTTTATGACAGTTCCTGCCGGCGAGATCCCCGGTGACTATATGGGTATGGACATCGGTCCCAAGACCGTTGAGAAGTACAGCGAGATCATTAAGCGCGCAAAGACCATCATCTGGAATGGCCCTGCAGGCGTATTCGAAATGCCCAAGTTTGCCCATGGCA
This sequence comes from Clostridia bacterium, assembly GCA_017407765.1. Classification (GTDB taxonomy): domain Bacteria; phylum Bacillota; class Clostridia; order Oscillospirales; family Butyricicoccaceae; genus RGIG1902. Next base: position 1,515 of record JAFQVZ010000239.1, read on the forward strand.
CAGAGGGTATTGCAAAAGCAGTTGCAGAAAGCGGCGCTGTTTCCATCATTGGCGGCGGCGACTCGGCTGCAGCTGTTGAAAAGCTGGGCCTTAAGGATCGTGTAACACACGTTTCCACAGGCGGCGGCGCTGCTATCACATTCCTCGAGGGCGCTGAGCTTCCCGGCGTTGCATGCCTCCTCGACAAATAAGGATAGGAATATAATCAATGAACAGAAGATACAGAAAGACCATCATTGCCGGCAACTGGAAGATGAATAAGCTTCCCGGTGAGAGCAAGGACTTTATTGTCCAGCTTAAGGAGCAGGCTTCGGCTGCCAAGTGGTGTGATATTGTGCTGTGCGTTCCTTTCACACATCTTCATGCAGCCGTAAAGGCCGCAAGAGGCACAAGGATCGCCATCGGCGCACAGAACTGCCACTTTGCCGAAAAGGGTGCATATACCGGCGAGGTCTCCTGCCGCATGCTGGCTGATATGGGCGTAAAATATGTCATTATCGGTCATTCCGAGCGCAGACAGTACTTCGGTGAGACCGACAGTGATGTCAACAAGAAGGTCAAGGCGGCCATTGATGCCGGCCTGAGACCCATCATCTGCCTGGGTGAGAGCCTCGAGATCCGTGAAAACGGCGCCGAGCTCGATCATATCAGAATGCAGCTCAAGGCTGCACTTAAGGATATCGATGCCCAGCAGCTTCGCAAGGTAGTTATCGCATACGAACCTATCTGGGCCATCGGCACAGGCCGCATCGCCACCCCTCAGCAGGCTGACGAGGTCGGCTCGGCCATCCGAGAGACCCTGCGTTCGATATACGGAGCACGCGCAGCGCGCGGCGTCTCCATCCTCTATGGCGGCTCGCTCAGCGAGAGCAATGCCGGCGGAATGTTTGCAATGCCCGATGTCGACGGCGGCCTTATCGGCGGTGCATCTCTCGAGCCTGCAAGCCTTGCCAGCATTATTGATGCTGCCCAGCAGGACTAAAGAAAGGAACTTTTACTATAATGAGCAAGAAACCCCTTGTACTTATGATCCTCGACGGCTACGGCTGTGGAGACAAGGGCCAGGGCGACGCTATCCACGCCGCCGCTACACCCAATATGGACAGGCTGCTCAGCACCTGCTCCAATGCTCAGCTGGAGTGCTCCGGCATGGCTGTTGGCCTGCCTGAGGGACAGATGGGCAACAGCGAGGTCGGACACACCAATATCGGCGCAGGCCGCGTCGTTTATCAGGAGCTGACACGCATCACCAAATCTATTCAGGACGGCGACTTCTTCGCAAACGACGAGCTGACGCTGGCCATTGAAAAGGCTAAGGCACAGGGCGGCAGAGTGCATCTTTACGGCCTGCTCTCCACCGGCGGTGTCCACAGCCATATCACACATCTTTTTGCACTGATCGATATGTGCGAGAAGGCCGGAGTCGAGAGCTTTGTTCACTGCTTCCTCGACGGACGCGACGTTCCCCCCAAGTCGGGTGCCGATTTCGTCCGCCAGCTCAGTGAGAAGATCGAAGGCACACACTGCCGCATCGCCACAGTCATCGGCCGTTATTATGCCATGGACCGCGACAGCCGCTGGGAGCGCCTGGAGCTGGCTTATAAGGCAATGGTATACGGCGAGGGCAAGAAGTGCGACTGCCCCGTAAAGGCAGTTGAAGAGTCCTATGCCGAAGGCGTTACCGACGAGTTCGTAATGCCCGTAGTATGCTGCGAAGAGGGAAAGATCGAGAGCCGCGACAGCGTCATCTTCTATAACTTCCGTCCCGACCGTGCACGCGAGATCACACGCTCGCTGGTCGACCCCGATTTCTCGGGCTTCGAGCGCCGCACAGGCCTTGTTCTGCCCCACTATGTATGCTTCACACAGTATGATGCATCCATGCCCAACGTCCATATCGCATTCAAGCCCCAGGTGCTGAACAACATCTTCGGCGAGTATATCGCCGCAAAGGGCCTGACACAGCTGCGTATTGCCGAAACAGAGAAGTATGCCCATGTAACATTCTTCTTTAACGGCGGCGAAGAGCGCTCCTTTGAGGGCGAAGACCGCATCCTGGTCGCATCTCCCAAGGTAGCGACATACGACCTGCAGCCTGAGATGAGCGCATTTGAAGTTACCGACAAGTGCTGCGAGGCTATTGAAAGCGGCAAGTATGACGTTGTCATCCTCAACCTCGCCAACTGCGACATGGTAGGCCACACAGGCGTATTTGATGCCGCTGTAAAGGCAGTCGAGGCAGTTGATACCTGCGTAGGCAAGCTGGTAGAGTCTGTTGCCAAGGCAGGCGGCAAGGCTCTTATCACAGCTGACCACGGCAACGCCGACAAGATGCTTGATGAGGACGGCAAGCCCTTCACAGCCCATACAACAGCTCTGGTTCCCGTCATCCTTGTAGGCGACGAGACAAAGCTGCGCGACGGCAAGCTCTGCGACCTGGCTCCCACGATGCTGGAGCTGCTGGGCCTCGAGCAGCCTGCCGAGATCACAGGCGAGAGCCTGCTGGTCAGATAAAGCCAATCATTATTCTTTAATATATAATTCTTAAGGAGAAAACGTATCATGAAAAAGTTTATTGAGATCGTTGACGTTCTTGGCCGTGAGGTCATGGACAGCCGCGGCAACCCCACAGTCGAGGTTGAAGTATATGTAGACGACGGTATGCAGACATACTGCGGCCGCGCTGCAGTTCCCTCGGGCGCTTCCACAGGTATCTTCGAGGCTTGCGAGCTTCGCGACGGCGACAAGAGCCGTTACCTCGGCAAGGGCGTTCTGAAGGCTGTTGAGGCTGTTAACACAGAGATCGCTGACCTGCTGATCGGCATGAACGCAATGGATCAGATCGCTATCGATAAGGCTATGATCGAGCTGGACGGCACACCCAACAAGGGCCGTCTGGGCGCTAACGCTATCCTCGGCGCTTCCCTCGCTTGCGCTAAGGCTTCGGCTGAGGCTCTCGGCATGACACTCTACAACTATGTTGGCGGCTGCAATGCTTACACACTGCCCGTTCCCATGATGAACATCCTCAACGGCGGCGCTCATGCCACAAACAACGTTGAGATCCAGGAGTTCATGGTAATGCCCATCGGCGCTACATCCTTCAGAGAAGCTCTGAGAATGTGCGCAGAAGTATTCCACACACTCAAGGGCGTTCTGAAGAAGAACGGCACACCCGCTGCCGGTGTCGGCGACGAGGGCGGCTATGCTCCCAACCTGAAGAAGGACGAAGATGCTCTTAAGGTTATCGTTGAGGCTATTGAGGCTGCAGGCTACAAGCCCGGCGAGGACTTCAAGATCGCTATCGACGCTGCTTCCTCCGAGTGGTGGAACGACGAAGAGCAGTGCTACATCCAGCCCAAGAGCGGCAAGAAGATGACACGTCAGCAGCTGGTAAAGATGTGGAAGAACTTCGCTGAGAAGTATCCCATCATCTCCCTCGAGGACGGCATGGCTGAGGAAGACTGGGAAGGCTGGAAGATGCTGACAGATGCACTGGGCAAGAAGATCCAGCTCGTTGGCGACGACCTGTTCGTTACAAACACAGAGCGCCTCTCCAAGGGCATCGAGCTCGGTGTTGCTAACTCTATCCTCATCAAGGTAAACCAGATCGGCACACTGACAGAGACTCTGAACGCTATCAAGATGGCTAACCGTGCAGGCTACACAGCTGTTATCTCTCACCGCTCGGGCGAGACAGAGGACACAACAATTGCTGACCTCTCCGTTGCTCTGAATGCCGGCCAGATCAAGACAGGTGCTCCCAGCCGTACAGACCGCGTTGCTAAGTACAACCAGCTCCTCCGCATCGAGGAAGAGCTCGAGGGCGTTTCCGAATACCCCGGCCTGGCTGCTTGGTTCAACCTCAAGTAAGATAAACTTCTTATATAATAAAAGCCTCACCTTCGGGTGAGGCTTTTTGCGTATATGCAGCGCTTGGCAATTTCGCGCGGCAGTGTAAAGGGAAAAGATATTTTTATGACAAAAATTTTAGGGCAACGAAAAATGAGACTATGTGAGTAATTGAAAGGAAAAACGAGAAAAACGCATTATTCAAATTAAAATAAGCGGTTATGTCATAAAATAAATGGTGACAAATGTGTTGAAAAATAGTACAATAAAAGAGGTATCGTTTAGAGCTTTTGCCTATAATGGGCAGTCATGGCGTTAAGACGGGAGGTGCAATACGGTTGGCGAAAAAAGATAAGGCGGTGCGCAGAGCGATAATGCAGAATATCGGTCATCTGACGCAGCTCGGCTTTTCGATTGCTTTTCCGCCGATCTTGTGCACATACGGAGCCATGTGGCTGCGAGACAGATTTGAACTTGGGAGCTGGATAGTTCTTGCCGGCGTGCTTTTTGGAGTAACGGCCGGGCTCTCGAGTTTTCTGAACTTCGCGACCCATATGATACACAGGGCCAACAGAAAGGATGATGAAAGATCGTGAATGCGGTCGTAAAGAAAGAAATCAAGTATATAGCTGCCGGCACGGTCGTCCTCAGCGCAGTTGTCCAGCTTGTTTGGAGCCTGTTTTTTGATTACGATATGTCGGTGTTCCTCGGAGGTCTCTGGGGAGGGACCTTCGCAATAGTGAACTTTATTCTGATGGCGCTCACTGTTCAGAAGGCAACTTCTGAAGACAGCGAGATGATGGCGAGAAAGAGGATGCAGAGCTCCTACAGCCTCAGAATGTCGCTTACCATCTTTATCACGATTTTGGCCGTTATAATCCCGGCCATTAACTGGATAATGTCGGCTATCAGTCTTTTCTTCCCCAGGATCACCATTCTGGTGATGCCTTTGTTCAGATCCGATCTTAGGAAGAAAGGAGGAAATGGTTAGTGGATATTTCGGTAACCGGTGCGAAAATACTTTTTGAGATCCCGGTGCTGGGCGGTATAAAAATATCTGAGACGCTTGTCAACACATGGCTGGTCATGATCGTTCTGACAGGTCTCTGCATCTGGCTGACACGTGATCTGAAGATCAAAAATATCAGCAAGAAGCAGGCGATCGTTGAGAAGCTGGTCACGATGGCCGAGAATCTCGTAAGAGAGAATATGGGCGAAAAGTGGATGCATTACGTACCCTTCATTTCGGCTCTTATGGCTCTTTCGGTATGCTCGAGCTTGTCAGGCTTGCTGGGCCTCTGGGCTCCGACCGGAGATATCTCGACAACGATGGCATGGGCCATTGTCGTGTTCGTTCAGATCACCTACTTCAAGCTGAAGACAAACGGCTTCGGAGGCTATATGAAGGGCTTCTGTGATCCTATTTTTGTAATGGCACCCTTCAATATGCTGGGTGAGGTATTTACACCCGTATCAATGGCCTTCCGTCATTTCGGCAACATAGTATCGGGCGGCGTTATCACAACGCTGATCTATGGCGCGCTGACGGTTGCAAACCATGCCCTGTTTGGATGGCTCCCCGGTATTGTGGGCGAGTTCCTGGCAGGCGTTCCCTTCCTGACAGTCGGTATTCCGGCAGTATTCTCGCTGTACTTCGACTGGTTCGGAAGTGCCATGCAGGCATTTATCTTTGCAATGCTCTCGATGATGTATATCTCGACTGCGACCGATTAAAACAAATACTGCAAGGCATAAAGCGGTGGGGATATAACTCACTGCAATCAAAAATTGAGTTAGTAATTTAAAAAATTGGAGGAAAACAATCATGATGGAAAGAGCTATCGTTCTGATGGGCTGCGCAATCGGCGCTGGTCTGGCACTTATCGCAGGTATCGGCCCCGGTATTGGTGAGGGTTATGCAGCCGGTAAGGCACTGGAAGCTATGGCACGTCAGCCCGAGATGAAGGGCGAACTGACATCGAGCATGCTGCTCGGTATCGCCTGCGCCGAGACAACAGGTATTTACGGCTTCGTAACAGGCCTGCTGCTCATCTTCGTTGCTCCCAATATGTTCCTGGGTATGCTCTAATAGCGAAGAAAACGCAGAATAGACATACACAGAAGGAGTAGTTTAAATGTATCAAGCACTTGTATCGTTCAATTATTGGACTTTCATCGCGCAGATCTGCAACCTGCTGCTCCAGATGTTTCTGTTTAAGAAATTTCTTTTTGAACCCGTAAAGAAGATCATCGCTCAGCGTCAGGCTGAGGTCGGCCAGCTTTATTCCGATGCCGAAGAGGCAAAGCAGAGCGCCGAGCACGACAAGGCCGAATATTCGGAAAAGCTGCTGGCAGCCAACGAAGAGGCGGCATCCATCGTCCGCACAGCCACCGAGCGTGCAGGCCGACAGGGCGACGAGATCGTTCAGGAAGCCCAGCATAAGGCTCAGGCAATGCTGAAGAAGGCCGACGAAGACATCGCACTCGAGAGAGCAAAGGCGATGAACGAGATCAAGAACGATATTTCGCAGATGGCACTGGATATTGCCGAGAAGGTCGTCGAAAAAGAGATCCGTGCAGAGGATCACAAGGCTTTGATAGAGGACTTTATCGCATCGGTAGGTGAAGACGCATGACCGAGATCGGTAAGGCATACGGAGGTTCCCTGTTCATGCTGGCCAGGGAAGAGGGCCTCGACGCCGTTATCGGCGAAGAGATGACCTCTCTTTGCGGTGCCCTCAAAGAGGACTATGATTTTGTCCGTCTTATGGTGACACCCACCCTCAAGAAGTCGAAGCGTCTGGAGATCCTCGCTGAGACCTTTGAAGGAAAGGTCCACGAGTATGTTCTCAATTTTATGTCGATCCTTGTGGAAAACGGCACATTTGAAGAGATCTTTTCGTGCGGCGAAGAATACCGCACACTTTATAACCGCGAGCACGGCATCGTCGACATTACGGCGGTGACGGCAGTTCCCCTTGATGACGAGCTTTCGGGCAAGCTTGCCGCAAAGCTCGAGGGCGCCCTTGGAAAGAAGGTCGTTCTTCAGAACCGCGTAGACAGCGGCGTTATCGGCGGTGTTCGCCTCGAAATGGACGGCGAAAGCATCGACGGCAGTGTCAGATCGCGACTTGACGGCATCAAGGCTGCGCTTTTCAGCGCAAAGGCATAACCCCAAATCAATCGGCGCCATCTGGGCGCCAAGAAAGCAGGTGAGATCATGCAACTGCGTCCCGACGAAATCAGCAGTATCATTAAAGCGCAGATCAAAAATTATAAAAATGCTATCGAACAGAGCGAGACCGGCACGATCATCCTCGTAGGCGACGGTATTGCCAAGGCTCATGGCCTTGACAACTGCATGGCCAACGAGCTGGTAGAGTTCTCCAACGGCGAGTTTGGTATGGCCCTTAACCTCGAGGAGAAGGTTGTCTCCATCGTTATGCTGGGCACCGACGCCGGCATCAAGGAGGGCGACATCGTTAAGAGAACAGGACGCGTTATCAGCGTTCCCGTTGGCGAAGCTATGATCGGCCGTGTTGTAAACGCACTGGGCCAGCCCATCGACGGCAAGGGCCCCATCGATACAACACAGACAAGACCCATCGAATCCAACGCACCCGGCATCATCGAAAGAAAGAGCGTTAATGTACCTCTTCAGACAGGTATCAAGGCTATCGACTCGATGATCCCCATCGGCCGCGGTCAGCGCGAGCTGATCATCGGCGACCGTCAGACAGGTAAGACGGTCATCGCAACAGATACCATCATCAACCAGAAGGGCAAGGATTGTATCTGTATCTATGTCGCCATCGGCCAGAAGAACTCGACAGTTGCACAGCTGGTAGAGACACTTGACAAGGCAGGCGCCATGGAATATACAACAGTAGTTTCGGCTTCGGCTTCCGAGCTGGCACCTCTGCAGTACATCGCTCCCTACTCGGGCTGCGCTATGGCAGAATACTTTATGGCACAGGGCAAGGACGTCCTCATCATCTACGATGACCTGAGTAAGCATGCCGTTGCCTACCGTGCACTTTCGCTGCTTATCCGCCGTCCTCCCGGACGTGAGGCTTATCCCGGCGACGTATTCTATCTGCACAGCCGTCTGCTCGAGCGTTCGGCCCGTCTTGCTCCCGAATACGGCGGAGGTTCTATCACAGCTCTGCCCATCATCGAGACACAGGCCGGCGACGTATCGGCATATATCCCCACAAACGTTATTTCCATCACAGACGGACAGATCTTCCTTGAGTCCGAGCTGTTCCATTCGGGCGTTATGCCCGCCGTTAACCCCGGTATCTCGGTATCCCGAGTCGGCGGTTCGGCTCAGATCAAGGCTATGAAGAAGGTAGCCGGCTCGCTCAAGCTGATCTATTCTCAGTACAGAGAGCTTCAGAGCTTTGCTCAGTTCGGTTCCGACCTTGACGCCGACACAAAGAGCCGTCTGGCTCAGGGCGAGCGTATCGTTGAGATCCTCAAGCAGGACAGAAACTCTCCCGTTGATGTCGAACTGCAGGTCTGCATCATTTATGCCGCAACAAAGGGCTTCCTTGATAATGTAGCTCTTGAGCAGGTAAAGAGATATGAATCCGAGCTTTACAGCTATATGAAGACAACAGGCGTTGATGTTCTCGATGCTATCAGAGAGACAAAGGATCTCAAGCCCGAGACAGAAGAGATGCTTAAGAAGGCGCTTACAGACTTCACGGCGATCTTCCTCGCAGCCAACAAATAAGGCGGGTGAGAAGGTATGGCAGGAGCATCCATGAAGGATATCAAACTACGCATCAAAAGCGTAGAAAGCACCATGCAGATCACCAAAGCTATGGAGCTGGTTGCCTCTTCTAAGCTCCGCAAGGCCAAGGAAAGGGCCGAAAACAGCCGCCCTTATTTTGACTTGCTTTATTCTTCGCTGTGCGACGTTGCCTCTGCTGCAGGAGCCGATGTCGACTCGCCCTTTATCAAGGGCAGAGAAGTGAAGAAGACCTGTTATGTCGTAGTTGCCGGCGACCGCGGTCTGGCCGGCGGCTATAACAGCAATATTTTCAAGCTCACAGCATCGCAGTTTACCGACCTCTCGGAGGCCTGCTTCCTGCCCGTCGGCAAGAAGGCGGTCGAGTATTTCCGCAAGAGAGGCGCCGAGATCATCTCGGATGAGTTTATGCTTGTAGAGGAAGTTAACGGCGATGTTTCGGCAAAGATGGCAGCACTTATCTGCGAGAAGTATCTTGCGGGAAGCTTTGACAAAGTGGTTATGGTATATACCAACTTTGTATCCATGCTTTCGCAGTCTCCCGTAGTGCGCGAGGTGCTTCCCGTTAAGCCTAAGGCAGCCGAAAAGAGCGAAGAGCGCAAGGCGCTCACCATTTATGAACCCAGCCCCGCAGTCCTTTTCGATCAGATCATGCCTGCCTATGTAACAGGCATGGTATTCGGCGCAGTTTGCGAGAGTCTTGCCAGCGAGCTGGCAGCACGCCGCAACGCCATGGACGCAGCCAGCAAGAATGCCGGCGAGATGATCGAAGAACTCAGTCTTAAATATAACCGTGCCCGTCAGGGAGCGATCACTCAGGAACTTACCGAGATCGTTGCCGGCGCCGAGGCACAGTAAGGAGGAAAGCCCATGCAGGAAAAACATGTTGGCAGCGTAGTACAGGTAATCGGCCCCGTTCTCGACATTCGCTTCGAAGACGGCCAGCTGCCTGCTCTGCTCAATGCCATTGAGATCGAACTGGGCGAAAATAAACTGATCGTTGAGGTAGCTCAGCATATCGGCGATAATCTGGCAAGATGTATCGCTATGAGCTCGACAGACGGTCTTGTAAGAGGCGCTAAGGCTGTTGACACCGGCGCTTCCATCAGCGTACCCGTAGGCCCCGGTACTCTGGGACGTATCTTTAACCTTCTGGGTGAACCTATCGATAATCAGCCTGCTCCCGAGTGCGAGGAGCGCTGGCCCATTCACCGCGCTGCTCCCACATACGAAGAGCAGGAATCCACAACCGAGATCCTCGAGACAGGTATCAAGGTCGTAGACCTTATCTGCCCCTATGCCAAGGGCGGTAAGATCGGCCTGTTCGGCGGTGCCGGCGTAGGTAAGACAGTTCTTATCATGGAGCTGATCAACAACGTCGCAAAGCAGCACGGCGGTATTTCCGTATTTACAGGCGTTGGCGAGCGTACCCGTGAAGGCAACGACCTTTATAACGAAATGATGGAGTCGGGCGTTATCAATAAGACCGCCCTGGTTTACGGCCAGATGAACGAGCCCCCCGGAGCTCGAATGAGAGTCGGCCTTTCCGGCCTGACGATGGCAGAGTATTTCCGTGACCGTGAGGGTCAGGACGTTCTGCTCTTTATCGACAATATCTTCCGTTTCACACAGGCCGGCTCCGAGGTTTCGGCTCTGCTGGGACGTATGCCCTCGGCCGTAGGTTATCAGCCCACACTGGCAACAGAAATGGGCGCGCTGCAGGAGCGTATCACATCCACAAAGCGCGGATCCATCACATCGGTACAGGCCGTTTATGTCCCTGCCGACGACCTTACCGACCCCGCTCCCGCAACAACATTTGCCCACCTCGATGCTACCACGGTTCTTGACCGAGGCATTGCTTCGCTGGGTATCTATCCCGCTGTTGATCCCCTGGGTTCCACCAGCCGTATCCTTTCTCCCGACGTAGTCGGCGAGGAGCACTATGCTGTAGCGCGTGAAGTCCAGCGTGTTCTCCAGAGATATAAGGAGCTGCAGGATATCATCGCCATCATGGGTATGGACGAACTGAGCGATGAAGATAAGCTGACCGTTAACCGTGCCAGAAAGATCCAGCGCTTCCTCAGCCAGCCCTTCGAGGTCGCTGAACAGTTCACAGGCTATAAGGGCAAGTATGTTCCCATTAAGGAAACTATCCGCGGCTTCAAGGAGATCCTTGAGGGTATGCACGACGATATTCCCGAGTCGGCATTCCTGTTCGCAGGCTCTATTGACGAGGTCGTAGCCAAAGCAAAGGGTGATCAGTAATGAAAGCCTTTAAGCTTCAGATCGTCACACCTGAGGGTATGTATTTTGACGGTGAGTGCACACAGGTCACCGTTAAGAGCACAGAAGGCGGCGTTTCTATTTTGGCAGGACATATTCCTTATGTAACCACTCTGGACACAGATGGATGGTGCAGGGTATATGACGGCGACAATAAGCGTCAGGCCTATTGCTCGGGCGGAATGCTCACCGTATCCAAAGATGTGACCAGGATCGTCGCATCGGTCTTCCGTTGGGAAGAATAAACAGCTTAACAAACTTAAAAAGGCTCCGCCGGAAGGCGGAGCCTTTAGATATTTTATGAGGAAAAATTGATAGGAAAAACTTTTTAAAAAAGTTGAAAAAAAGTGTTGACATTACCCGGATGAAGTGGTAATATATAGTCACAACAAAGAAACACACAAATAAACCGATACAAAAATAAAAGAAAGAGAGGACATACTCCAATGTACTAATTATTTAAAAGCCAACTCATTTGAACTTAAACCCCAAAACCGATCATAAGAACCTCACTTTATGAGGAAACAAAATAAACTTTACATATAGATCGACGAACAAGGCGGAATAGGAACAAAAAATAGTGGCTTCTAAAAACTCTGAACCACATAATTTGAAAAGATCAAGGTTTTATATTAGTTTCATATATAATCTTTTTATTAACCTCCTTGATAGTGAAAGATAACAAAGATAATAGTTAGACTGAAACAATGTAACCAAATCAAAGTTTTAAATTGCACATTTAAAAATAAATAAACTAATATAAAAATCAAAAAACAAGTAGAAACAAAAGTTTCGAAAGTAAATTGATCGGATCAAAACAAATCTAAGAAAGAAGAGGTATAAAAAATGATGTTAGATAACAAGAATTCTTAAGAGCTGGTACTTATTTAATCGGTAATAGGTACCAGCTCTTTAAAATTTATATAAGACTCGCTGCCTTAAGCAGAGCCGTGATCAGATCGCCGCCGAGAGGCGGATTTGTTTTTATATAGATATTGAGATATTTACGAACGTCGAAAATAGAAAAAATTTAAATAAAAATCTGCAAAAAGCCTTGACATTATCAAGATGAAGTGGTAATATATAGTCACAGAAAAGGAAAAGGGAAAGTTCAAAGAGACGGTTAAAAACAAAATAATAGGAGGATAACAAATGATGCTAGATATCAAGAGTTATCAGAGATGATGTTTGAAAGAAACCCAAAACTTTTAAACATCATCTCTTTTTTTATCTCTTTGAAAGCGCGATGAAAATAAAATGAAAATCTTTCAAAAAACTATTGACATTACCCGGATGAAGTGGTAATATATAATCACAATAAAACATAAAATAAATCTAACGAATGAGAGGTAAAAGAAAATGATGTTAGATAACAAGAGTATATGAGAGGATACTTGAACAGTAAATCAAGTATCCTCTCTTTATTTATGTATGCAGCCGGATCGGGATAAACAAGTGCAGTCAGAATGTTATAATTGAAGTATATATAACAAGCCGTAAAAGCCTTTTTAGGGCTTTTTCTTTTTTCAAAAGATTTTGAAAAAATAGTGTTGACAAAGGGGTAGGTGTGTGGTAATATCTATCTCACGCGGTCGGAAGACAGCGGACACAAGCTCAGAACGTTTGATCAGCATGCTGATTTCGAGGGTTTTGGAAGCGCGAAAGCGCTTCGAAAAAACTTGAAAAAAGGTGTTGACAAACGGATGAGAGTGTGGTAATATAAACAAGCTGCTTACGAGAACGGCTGCTGAGAGAACGAAAGAGTTCCTTAGTGAAGAGTTTGATGACGGAGCGAACGACTGAAAGAAACGGTCAGGATAAAAGCACTTTGTAAATTAAACAA
>JAFQVZ010000240.1 GCA_017407765.1 Clostridia bacterium
GAGATAAAGCAGCTGGACTGTGACGAAAAGACCCTGATCGTGTTCTATGGAAGAAAGAAGCCGCTTGGAAGCGGCATAGTCAAAATGGGAGGCGGCTATGGAAGGCAGGCCTATGCACTTCAGCTGCTTCTTCAGAAGGGGAAGCATCCCCATGTAATAAGGATCGTTCCTTCCAAGCTCTATAACACAGCCGGGTCGTGGCTGAGCTTTGCCTTCCCGTTTCTGTGCGCGGCGCCGGTGATCCTGATGGCCGCTATGGTGTGGCATTTTCTTACCGATCCCGACATGTTCGACCGGCTGTCGACCTTGTTTGGCATGGGATACAGCGGTGACCAGTTTATGATCAATGCGGTCAGAGAAACCATAAGAGGATGCAGCCTTTTCGGAATGGGTGAGGTTCCCGAAGCGGGAACGATATTCGGATATAACACCGACGGTTCGCTTATTCTGCTGAACCTTATGCATCATGCGGGTATAGTCCCGGCAGCAGCGGCCATAGGTTTAACCTATGTTCTGTTGTCAATGCTTTATGACATAGCAAAAAAGTCGTATATATCAATGGCTGCCTATGTGGTGCTTACGGCGCGAGTGATGATATACATTCTGTCCAACCTCAGCCTGTGGCCGTCGATGGCGGGATCAATGTTCACCGAGCCTATGGGAGCGATATCCTCCGTTTTGCTGCTGGCAGCATCTGTTTATTTCGGCCTTGATCCGCGCAAAGGCGGCGAAAGAACGATGGGATGGAACCGCTTCAGGCTTATTTACGGCGTTGTATTCCAGTGGTTTTTCAGATTTGTTTATATGACAATGTGGATCGACGGTTTCGCTTTGGAAAACCATTCCGATCCCGCATATATGATCGCGGCTTTCATGCTGGCCTGGGCGCTGGATGTATGCATCATAATGCTGAAAAACAATGCGAAATACCGCGACTTCCTTGTGAAGAACAGTTTTGGAGACAGAATCACAAAGTTTTTGACAGATGATTTTGAAGATGACGAATATTTCGCTGATTATAGCTGCGAAGAAGAGATTACAGTAAAGAAGATTTAAGGGGGTGAGGGAGTGAAAGCAGAAATCCAGGGCAGACATATCAGAAAAAAAGAACTTAAGGGATTTCTTGAAGAGTTGCAGAGCCTTGATGATGCAACTCAGGCGCAGATAGAGGATATTTTTTCTGATATGGGAACTGTGACCGTTTATGAAATAACGGGAAAACAAGACGACTGTATAAAAGCTGCAGGCGAGTGCCTTAGCGGCTGCGGTAAGAGAATAATGCTGCTGTTCGGCGGGCTGGAAAGCAAAGCTCCCGTGGCCGATATTTCAGATAAAGACCAGTGGAGCTGGCTTAATGAGCTCAGTCTCAATGCCGGATGGCAGGTCAGAAGTCGTGAGCCTTTTTCGCGCATTGTGATCATTGCCGAAAGGCAAGTGCTTAGGTTCGATGAGCCGCTGATGCTTACATACGGCGATGTCTTGCGCAGCTCGAAGGGTTGTTATCTGAAGCTTGTTCCCTTTGCAGCAGGAGGCACCAGTATTTGTTATAAGGCGGTGGACGGCAGGGGAGAGCCTGTTCTTATCAAAGAGGTATATCCCATGTCGCTGGGCCGCAGGCTTACCCGCAGAGGCGGGAAGCTGGAAGCGGCGGGCGCATCGGCTGCCAAGGCAGAAACTGTGATGAAGCGCCTTGGCGAGCAGATAGAAAAGTCACGCGCCGAAAAAAAGCTGGAGCGCGAGCTGGTGCAGCGAGGTTTCGAGTTTTTCGAACCCAATTACGATTATTTTGAGGCTAATAACACCTTTTACACCGTATACCGCGATTACGGCAAGGGCACCCTCGACTCGCTGGTAGGCAAGCTTGACCTCAGACAGGCGGCTGTTCTGACCAAGAGGATACTTGAAGCATTGGAAGAGCTTCATAAAGCGGGATATCTCCATCTCGACATCTCACCTGAGAATATTCTTCTGGGTGCAAACGTTGACGGTGTCCCAATGCTCAAGTTTATCGATCTCGGAAGTCTTATCAAAGTTGGCGAAGTCATGGAGCGCGATACCTTTCCCTGCAAGGACGGATATTCACCCTTTGAGCTGTTCAGCGCTCCTTCCAGCGGCGAAGCGCGCTTGCTTATAGGAAAACACACCGACACCTTTTCGGTAGGTGCGGTATTTTATCATCTCATAACAGGCAATTATGTCAGCTGGGATATCTGCCGAAGCGGAGCAAAAAAATATTGTCAGCAAGTTTGACCCTGCCATTGAAAACAGCCTTTCGCGCATGATAACATTCCCGATCAAAAAAACCAAAGACGGCAATGATTATTCGGGCATCTCGATCGGTGAAAAGCATGGGCTGTCGCCGCGAGTTATCGAAGGAGCCGGAGCACTGCTGGCAAGGTCGATCAGCAACAACCCGGCAAGACGTTTTGCCGATGCGGCCAGCATGAGCGCAGCCATTGACGAGCTTATAGAACTTATCGACGGATGCAGGTTCTGGTTTGAAAAAATGGATATGCCCTTTGGGTTTATGGGCTATGAATGTGACGGACTTGGCGAGGTTTCTGCCATAAGGCCCGAAGAGATCATAAGGGAAGATGAAGAACGAAGAAAAAAACTGGCGGAAAAGGAACATATTTTCAAGCCCGAGGACATCAGAAAGGCGCTGCTCGAAAAGAAAAGCTTTATAATCGATAAAGGCTCATCCGAACACATGCTTGAAAATATCGAATGCTATATTTACAGATATGGCAGCGAATACAGCGAGATACTCTTTGTAGACGAGAGGAATGCATCTACCAATCTGTTCAGCAAAACCGACAGCGGCGAGCATGGCAATGTGGTCAGGCCGATGTGCGACGGTAAAACACTTATTGTTTTCTGCGGCCGAGAAGACTTGCCCCAAAACGGCATCGTACACATGATGGTAGGCGAGGAATACAGATATTCTCTCCAGTATATGCCCAAAAGAGGCAGCGAGCCTCATGTTATTCTTTGCAGACCGGCATATAAGGGGATGATGCGAAGATATTTCTGGCCCGTGGGCACGGCACTTCTTTCGGTTCTGATAGGTGCAATGCTGGGAACTGCTTTGATATTTGGAGGATATAACGATATATTCGGGGCTTTTATGGCGCCCGATGCATACGTTCGTATGGAAACTGCCGACGGCGTTGTGCTGAATGAGGGAACGGAATATGGCGCAATGATAGGAAATGCGCGAGGGGCCATGTCAGAGGCTGTCTTGTTTGGAAACTCCAACAGCCACCATTTTGATGAAGATGACATAGGCTTCCCGGCCTATTGCGTCGTAACATTTGGCTGGCTGCCCTGTGCCGTTGCAGCATTGGCTGTGGTGGGATCGCTTTGGGGCCTTATCAGGCTTTCGAAGAACTCGAGGCTTTCACAAACATGTGTGGCTGTGCTGGCTGCCGATATAGTGATCCCTCTTCTTTCGGGGCTTACACTGATCCCCGGGATATTTCCGGCAGATATGAACATTGAACAGTGCTTTACGCGCTGTATCATTCTTGCCGCCGCGGCGGCTGCATTTGGCGTCGCAAAACTGTGGAAATGTGAAAAGATATCGTTCTGGAAGATGCTTGGCATGATGGCAATGGCCGCTGCTGCAAGAGTTTATTACGAGGCTTTCTATGTGACCGATGCCTTTGCAGGCGGCGGATATTATACCGATGTTCAGGTCATCATGTCTGCTGCCGCTGCAGTGCTGCTCATAGCGCTGTTTAGAATGTCGGTGGGCGAGACTGTGGAAAGCATAAAAGAATAGTGACCTTTTATCCCCTGTTTGCCGGGAAAACCGGCAGACAGGGGATTCTGTTTATAAAAATATGTAAAGAATTTTTTAATTCGGCAATTTGGATAATTCGTCAGCTTGACTTGTTGTGTATATTCACATATAATGTTAGCATCCTAACAAAAGAGGTGTGATATGGATAAAAATAAACACATCGGAAAGGAAATACGAAATCTTTCGAATAAAATCAGGCGTGATCTTGATGAAAGGCATCTTGATGACCTTACTGTGACTCAGAGGTGGATACTGGGGTATCTTCACCGAAACAGCGGCAGAGATGTTTTTCAGAGAGATATTGAAAAAGAGTTTGATATCCGAAGGTCTACCGTCACCGGTATCCTGCAGATCCTTGAGCGCGACGGATATATCGAAAGACAAAGTGTTGTATCCGACGGAAGGCTGAAAAAACTGGTGCTTACACAGAAGGCGATCGACCATCATAGCCGCTGTGCCATGCAGATAGACGCTCTTGAAGAAAAACTGTGCAGAGGTTTTTCAGAAGAAGAACTGCAGCAATTTTTTGATTTCTGCCAAAGATTTTCTGCAAATCTTGAGCAGCAATAAGGAGGTTATGTGAATAAATGGGCTATATGATCAAACGGCTTGCCGGATGTATAGGCAGGTATAAAAAAGAGGCTATCCTTGCTCCGCTGACCATAATGGGCGAGGTCATTCTTGAGGTAGTTATTCCTCTGCTTATGGCCAGCCTTATCGACAGCGGCATCAACAAGGGTGATATGAACGTTATTGTAAGAGTTGGATTCATGCTGGCTGCGACATGTCTTCTGTCGCTGGCCTTCGGCGCGCTATCGGGCAGATTTGCCGCCATTGCATCGGCCGGCTTTGCAAAGAATCTCAGAGAGAAGATGTTTTATAACGTTCAGAACTATTCTTTCGCCAATATTGACAAGTTTTCGACAGCGAGCATCGTAACACGAATGACCACCGACGTCGCCAATGTCCAGATGGCCTTTCAGATGCTTATCCGAGTTGCCCTTCGTGGTCCCCTCATGCTGATTTTTGCACTTTTCATGGCATTCAGGCTCAACAAAAGGCTGTCTATGATCTATCTTGCGGCTATTCCGATCCTCTTTATCGGAGTATACAGTGTTGGTTCCAAGGGACATCCCATTTTCCGCAAGGTGTTCAAAACATACGATAAGCTTAACAATGTCGTCCAGGAAAACCTTCACGGTATCCGAGTCGTAAAGTCCTTTGTCAGAGAAGACCATGAGATCGACAAGTTTGAAGAGGTTTCGGGAAGTATTCACGACGACTTTGTAAGGGCGGAACGCATCATGGCATTTAACGGCCCTATAATGCAGAGTGTAATGCATACCTGCATCCTGCTCATTTCGTGGATGGGCGCAAAAATGATCGTAAGCTCCACTATGACCACAGGTCAGCTTATGAGCATGATCA
>JAFQVZ010000241.1 GCA_017407765.1 Clostridia bacterium
AGGCCCTGCTGACCCTTGTCACAACTGCTCTCATATATATTTTCCTTTCAGAAATCAGACTGTTATTCGTTGCCTCTTACGACGTCGGAAACGCCTTTGATCTTACGGAGGCGGTTCATCAGCAGCTCGAGCTGGTCGACGCTGTTTACGCCTGCCAGGAGGTTATAGCGGCTGTGACCGTCATCAAGGTCCTTACCGCTGAGCTCGCCAATATTGATCTTCATATTGGTGAATATCTGAACGATATCGGCAATTGCGCCGACTCGTGTGCGTATCTCAACCGTGAGAGGCGCATAGAAGCTCTGGTTCTTGCCGTTGTCCCAGAACACCTTTACCCAGCGGCCGGCATTCTCGGGATTCCTCTGGCCGTTGATAGCGTTGGGGCAGTCCTGCTTGTGGACCGAAACGCCGAATCCGCGGCTGACAAAGCCAACGATGGGGTCGCCCGGAATGGGACTGCAGCACTTTGCAAACTTTACGGGGCAGTTGTCGATGCCTTCGATAATAACGCCGTTATTGGAGTTTTGTTTCTTGATAGGCTTCTTGACAACATTCTCGGGTGTAAGAGGTGTTCTCGACTTCGCAAGCTTTGCGGCCTCTTCCTTTACCTTCGCCACGACTCGCGACACGGTAACGCCGCCATAGCCTACATTGGCATAAAGCTCTTCTTCGGTGTTCATCTTGAGGCGCTTGAGGATAATTTCCTTGAGTTCGGGATCGCTGAAGTCATCCATCAGCAGATTTACGCGAAGCTCGCGCTCGAGCTCGGCCTTGCCCTCGATGATATTTTCTTCCTTACGTTCGCGCTTGTACCACTGACGGATCTTTGTCTTAGCGCTGGTGGTCTTAACGATCTGAAGCCAGCCGCGCTTGGGTCCGCCGGAGGACTTGGATGTGGTGATATCTACGATCTCGCCGCTCTTCAGGATATAGTCAAAGTTGACTATCCTTCCGTTTACGCGGGCAGTGGTCATATTATTGCCGACCTCAGAATGGATGGCATAGGCAAAGTCGATGGGAGTAGAGCCCTGAGGAAGATTTACAACATCGCCGCCGGGGGTGAATACATATACCTCATCGGCAAACATATCGACCTTGATGCTCTGAACGAACTCTTCAGCTTCGACATCCTGCTGAGATTCCAGCAGCTGGCGCACCCATGCAAAGGCCTCTTCCTTCTGCTGTCCCTTAAGTCCGCCCTTGTATTTCCAGTGAGCGGCGATGCCGTATTCGGCGGTGTGGTCCATCTCCTCAGTCCTGATCTGGACCTCAAAGGGGATGCCGTCCTTACCGATAACGACCGTATGAAGCGACTGGTATCCGTTGGGCTTGGGCGAAGAGATATAGTCTTTGAACCTGCCGGGAACGGGACGGTAGTTTTCGTGGATAAGGCCGAGAACATGATAGCACTCGCCCAGCGTCTTTACGATTACGCGGGCCGCGCACAGGTCGTAAAGCTCGGAGAAGGTCAGGTTCTGGCCGTAAAGCTTACGGTAAATGCTGTAGACCTGCTTTACCCTCGCCTTAACTGTGCAGGAAATGCCCTGCTGCTTAACCGTTTCTTCAATATTATCCTTGGTCTTGGCAAGGAAATTATCATAGAGAGTGGCTCGTTCGGAGATATAGCTGCTTATCTCCTCATATCCGTAGGGGTCGAGGACCTTAAGTGAACGATCCTCAAGTTCCCACTTTACAGCCTGCATGCCCATTCGGTGAGCAATAGGCGCATATATCTCCATTATCTCCAGCGCCTTCTTGCGCTGAGATTCTATCCTCTTGAACTCGATGGTTCTGATGTTATGTGTGCAGTCGGCGAGCTTGATGATGATTACTCGGATGTCCTTCGCCATGGCAATGAACATCTTTCGCAAGTCTTCCATCTGCTCTTCTTCTCGGCTCTGATATTCAAC
The DNA here is from genome assembly GCA_017407765.1 of Clostridia bacterium. Lineage (GTDB taxonomy): Bacteria > Bacillota > Clostridia > Oscillospirales > Butyricicoccaceae > RGIG1902. Next base: position 1,911 of record JAFQVZ010000241.1, read on the forward strand.
ATGGCCCAGCTTTGTTACACCGTCGACCAGCTCGGCCACCGAAAGGCCGAACTTTTTCTCGACGTCATGGAATGTAACGTCGGTGTCTTCGATG
>JAFQVZ010000242.1 GCA_017407765.1 Clostridia bacterium
CTGTACGTCGCAGTCATTTGTGACGTTGCATCTGCCCTTGCCTGTTATATTTAGTTTTATGCCGGGTCTTGTGTTGCGTTCAAGTATCACGACCTCGGCCCCGGAGTCATGCGCAGCAATGGCCGACATCATTCCGGCGGGACCTGCACCAATAACTATAATTTTCATTAGCTCTCCTGCAGCACGAAGCAGGCAGCTTCTTCAGCCAGCCTGAGCTTTTTCTGTGCCTTTTCATCGTTTCTAGCCAGAAGGCTGATTATGCTTCCGCAAAGGGAAATAAGCGGCGCCAAAGTGCCGTTTCGGCCAAAATCGCCATACTCAGAAACAAGATTGATATCGGAAAAATCGGCGATCTCTGACCCTGAGCTCTCACTGATGGTTGCAACGCAAGCTTCGCGATATCTGGCATAAGCCGCCATCTTCTTGGTTCCCTCGAGATGAGTCGGGAAGCTCATAATAAGCAGCAGATCTCCGGAATCAATATCCGAAATGGCTGTTAAGGGCTCTATCCCCATAAGATTTACATTGCATACATTCTGCAGCACCATCCTGAGATAGCAGCAGAGATACTGAGCGGCAGCCGAAGCATAGCCCTGGCCGTAAACATAGATCTTTGAGCTGAAGGTAAGCCTTGTGCACAGATTTCTGATGGCATCGACCGAATTAAGGTCGGCCATCTTCTTGATATTCATAGCATCAGCCGCAGCAATACCTTCAAAAAGACTTCTGTCATTGGGATCGCCCTCGGTAGTTTCAAAACGCGAAAGGGTTGTGAGCCTGTTCTTAAGTTCAAACTGCATGGCTTCCTGAAATGCACCATAACCGTTATAACCAAGAGCAACTGCAAAACGCATGACTGTAGACTGGCTTACACCTGCCGCATCAGCCAGCTCAAAAGAGCTCATAAATGCTGCCTTATCGCAGTGATCACTTACATACGCAGCCAGAACACGCTGTCCTTTGGTAAATGCGGGATACTTTTCCGATATTGCTTCATTGATTCGCTTCATTCTTTATCACCTTTGTCCGACTCCGGTCACTTGAGCGAACGGAGATATTCTATCTCTTCTTTGGTAAGATGCCTATATTTTCCGGCAGGGAGATCGGCCAGCTGAAGATTGCCGACTGCGACTCGCTTGAGTGAACGCACAGTAAAGCCGCATTTTGTGCACATACGCCTTATCTGACGGTTTTTGCCCTCACGTATGCTGATAGTAAGGATGCATCCATCCTCAAGATCAACAACTTTACGGCACTTTGCCGGTGAAAGCTTGATCCCGTCTATTGTCATAGGCTTAGACAGCTGAACTTCGGCCGGTATCTGAGGTTTTCCTTCATCGTAAATCACATTAAGCAGGTATGTTTTATATACCCTGTGGGAGGGATGTGTCAGTTTATTGGTGAGCTCACCATCATTTGTCATAATGAGCAGACCTTCGGAATGCATATCAAGTCGCCCGACAGGATATATCCTTTCGGGAATATCGCCAACAAGATCCAGCACAGTTCTTCTGCCCGCTTCATCAGAAAGCGTGGTGACATATCCCCTGGGCTTGTTAAGCATAATATAAACTTTATCCTGAGAAGACCTTATGTTTTCGCCGAAAAGAGTGATCTCATCGGTTTCCGGGTCAGCACTATCTCCCAGAAGTGCTGTAATGCCATTTACCTTTACATCCCCGTTCTGGATATATTCTTCAGCTTTTCTCCTAGAGCAAATCCCCTGCTGTGAGAGGATCTTCTGCAATCTTTCTTTCACGGTTCACATCCTAAATATCTTTTTGCCGATCATCTTCCAAAAACCCTCATTTTGAGAGGCAGGAGTCTCGGCTTCTATATCTTTTTCATAATATAAGTCAGACGACCAAACTTCACAGCCGTCAACTTCTACTGCGATCTTTCCGTATCTTTCTCCTGCACAGACAGGAGCATATACAAATCTCGGACCATATATAATGATCTCGGTCTTTTCATCCTGAAATACCGATGCTGTATATCCTTCGTCAGTATACAGCCGACAAAAACCCGACTCTCCCGAGACTATTTCTGTCTTGCATACCGTTCCCGATGAAACCATTTCCTTCTCGGTAAGGCTGTCATAAGCCATATTATATAATCCAATATGATCATTCCAATCATCGGGTGCCGACAGTGTTACACAGACAAGCTGCCTTCCCGCTCTCTCAGCCGCGCTCACAAGACATCTGCCGGCTTTTTTGGTATAACCGGTCTTTACTCCTATGACTCCCGGATACATCGAAAGCAGTTTGTTATGGTTTGTCATCTGTCTTCCGGCCGCATCAAGGCTTACAGAAGAAACGATATCTCTGAAGATATCATTCTCAAGTGCAGAAGCTGCCAGCAATGCCATATCATAAGCAGTAGAATAATGCTTTTTGCCATCAAGTCCGCTGGGATTCTCGAATGAAGAGTTATTCATACCCAGTTTCTGGGCATTAACGTTCATAAGCTCTACAAAATCATCTCTGTTTCCGGTAAAAAGACCGGCCACTGCTTCGGCTGCATCATTTCCGCTCATAAGCATGAGCCCGCAGAGAAGTTCATAGATATTCATCTCTTCCCCACTTTTCAGATACATCGATGAACCTTCAATTCCTGTCCACATAGGCTTAATACATATGTTTTCTTCCGGTTCATATAGCTTAAGAGCCGTATACGCCGTCATGATTTTTGTTGTGCTGGCCATTGGCATCTGTCTGTGAGGATCCTTTCCCCAGATGATTTTTTCGGTAAGAGGATCATATAAAACAGCGCTTTCGGCAGATACCTCTGCCGATCTTGCATACGAAGGCACCGATAACACCACCGCGATCAGCACCGACATTATAAATGCATTTAATGTTTTCATTGTTAATCACCCCAATAAAACCTATTGAGGTGATCAACAAAATATGTTTAGAAAACTTCTTCTGCTGCAGGTGCAACAACATCAGCAGCATTCTTATTTCCCTTGACCTTATCGATCAGGCCGGGAGCCATGTCGATAAGCTTGTCCAGAGACGAATTGGTAGGGGGATCAATATAAATCATTCTTACATTGCCGGCATTAACCACCATAAACGCAATAGGAACGATCGAAACACCGGCGCCGCTTCCCGCGCCAAAGCTGGGCTTATCGGCCTTATTCTTTCCGTCGGTGCCGCCCGAAGCAAAACCGAAAGATACCTTTGAAACAGGAATAAGAGTGGTTCCGTCAGGGGTTGTAATGGGATTGCCAATAACTGTATTGACATCGATAAGCTCTTTGATCTTTGCCATTGTCTGGTTCATTACATCGTTTACATTATTCATTATTGCACCGCCTTATGTTTTTTGTTTATCTTAAGCCATTTAATAAATATAAGAACTGCAAGCGCGATCAGTCTGATCGGAACAGTCATTACCGAAACATCCAATTGATATTCTGTCTCTCCCATAAACATAGGATAAACGCTGATATCTCTCTTCTTGATCCTGAAAGCGCTCTCAAGCATGGGAACAACCGTCTCCAGCGCTGCACAGGCGCCTCCATAGATCATGGCTGTTTTTGCGGGATCATCATCATGGACCGCAGCATGAAGCTCGAGATTGGAAACATAAAATCCTCTGAAAACTCCCTTTACTGCCTCTGCAGCAAGTTTCAGCAGGTCGATAACCTTGTCAAAAGTTAATTCATTTATATACTTCTGAACTTTAGACGGCTTCTCAGGCTTTACTTCATTATTCGCCGAAGCATTTCCCTGTTCTTTTGCCTTCTTTTCATGTTTTTTCTCGTTCTTTTTTGGTTCGCTCTTCTTTTTATCTTTTTCTTTCGAGGGTTTAGGGGTCTTCTTTTTCATAGGATAAACCTTAACCCCTATAATGCCAAATGCCTTTGCATATACCTCGAGAGAGCCCTGAGCGAGCTTTACCCTGACTCCGAGAGGCAGAACAAGCAGCAAAAGTATCACGGCAAAAATTGCCAGGAGCGCTATACCTATCCATTTCATTCCTGCGCTCCTCCCTCCTGCCTGTTCATATCAAGTGAAAGCTGTTCACTGCCGTGTTCAATGCCAAAGCCCTCAATGAAAGGCAGCTGGTCGATATCCGATATAGCAAAAGACCTGAGAAACTTTTCAGTAGTTCTGTAAAGCAGCGGCCTGCCGGGAACATCCAATTTTCCGCAGCTTTCAATAAGACCTTTATCGACGAGCGAAACCATGGTATGTCCGCTGTCAACACCCCTAACCTGCTCTATATAAGTTTTTGTTACCGGCTGCTTATAAGCGATTATCGCAAGAACCTCAAGCGCCGACTGAGTGAGCACAGGCGGCCTTGCAGTTTCAAGAGCCGCACGGACATACCCGGCATACTCGGGTCGGGACACAA
>JAFQVZ010000243.1 GCA_017407765.1 Clostridia bacterium
ATGTCACCGACAAACGTGTCAGCCTTGCGGTAAGATCGGGTGCTGTTTCACGCCATTATAAAGAGCAGATGGGACCAAAGGATATTGACCTTTATATTGGCATACCTTTTTGCCCGGCAAAATGCAGCTACTGCTCCTTTGTAAGTAATGATGTAAGGCGCTGGGGGCACATGGTAGAACCCTATCTTCAGGCGCTGCTGCGCGAAGTCGAGGGCATGGGAAAGGTTCTCAGAGAACAGAAACGTGACATCAAGAGCATATATATCGGAGGAGGAACTCCGTCTATCCTGAGCGAAGATCAGCTTATGAGGCTTATAGACGCCCTGAATATCCACATGGATCTTGGCTCGATGGCAGAGTTTACCCTTGAAGCCGGCAGACCTGAGACCATTACTGCCGATAAGCTCCGTATCGCCTATGAAGGCGGCGTGAGAAGGATCAGCGTCAATCCTCAGACCATGAACGAAGAGGTGCTGAGGGGAGTGGGCAGGCTTCATACCGCTCAGGACATAGTTGATTGCTATGAAATGGCTCGCAGAACGGCCGATTTCCAGATCAATATGGATCTTATTGCCGGAATGCCCGGCGATGACGACGACAGCCTCGTCGACAGCGTAAGAAGGGTCATAGAGCTCGCGCCTGATAATATTACGCTGCACTGCATGGCAAGAAAGCGCGGCGCACCTCTTAGGTTCGGCAGGACAGGGGTTCTCGCGGCCGAAACGGTGGATGAATGCCATGCGATGATCGGCGCTGCCGGATATATGCCTTATTATCTCTACCGTCAGAAATATATTGCAGGCGGGCTTGAAAATGTTGGCTTTGCAAAGCCGGGCACCGAATGCCGATATAATGTTGTTATGATGGAAGAGATAGGTGATGTGGCTGCTTTGGGAAGCGGCGGAGTTACCAAGCTTGTTTATGAAGACGGCAGCATTGAAAGGATAACCAATCCTAAATATCCCATTGAGTATATTGATGGCCCCGATAAGATCGACGGTAATTTGTTAAAACTTTCAAAAGCACTTGAAAGGCATTGAAAGTCGGAAGATACGGTGGTATAATTGTTGCAAATAATGCCTGCGAGTCGGGCGGTCGGTTTATAATACAGTGCTTCGAAAGGAGAAAATATATTATGGATCCCAACGTAAAAGCTATTCTGGATAAGGCAAAGGCAACTGCTGTTATTGCCGCTGAAAGAGCCGGGAAAATGGCAGATGCTGCAACAAAGAAGGCAGGAGACATGGCCTCGATCACAAAGCTGAATCTTCAGATCTTTGAACTCAATTCTGATATTGACGGTGTTTATAAAGAGATAGGTCAGATCGTATATCAGGCACATATCGGCAATGAGGGCCGTACAGTCGAGCTGGACGATAAGTTTGCTCAGGTAGACGAGAGAATGGCAAAGATCGCCGAGGTCAAAGAGACTATTGCTCACACCAAGACTACTGTTGAGTGCCCCGGCTGCGGAAGAGAATGCAGCAAGGAAGACGCATTCTGCAGCAAGTGCGGACACAAGCTGGCATAACACATAGGCAAGATCATGTAAAGGGGAGGGACTCTGTCCTTCCCCTTTAGTTGCCAAAGGAGAAAGAGATGTATTTATATAACGATTATCTCAAAGCCGCAGAATATATAAGCTCCCATATCGGAGATCATAAACCGGAGATCATGGTCATCCTTGGCTCGGGTCTGGGCGGAGTGGCCGACCTTGTAGAGGATGCTGCCGTTATCCCTTATGGCGATATCCATGGCTTTGCCCGGTCTACAGCGCCCGATCATGCCGGAAGACTTGTCGTTGGCAGGCTTGCGGGAAGATGTGTAATGGTCATGCAGGGCCGCTTCCACTATTATGAGGGATACGAACCCGAGCAGGTGGTCTTTCCCATCAATGTGGCTCATGTAATGGGAATAAAAAGGCTTATTCTTACTAATGCGGCAGGAGCAATAAACATCGGCTACAGTGTCGGAGATATCATGCTTATCCGCGACCATATCAAGCTGTGTGCGCCCACACCTTTCCGGGGTGAAAACATCCCCGAGCTTGGACCGAGATTTTTTGATATGACTTATACATATTCACCTCGTCTGCGTGAGACGGCGCGAAAGAATGCTTCAAAGCTTGGGATCAGGCTTCAGGAGGGCGTGTATTTTTACTTCACGGGCCCGCAGTTCGAGACACCTGCCGAGATAAGGGCGGCCAGGCTTCTGGGCGGAGATGCCGCAGGCATGTCGACTGTATATGAGGCGATCGCAGCTTCTCATTGCGGAATGGAGGTTCTTGGCCTTTCGCTGATGACCAATATGGCAGCGGGTGTCCTTCCTGAAAAACTCAGCGGCAGCGATGTTGTAGAAACGGCAAACAGAATGAAAAAGCCTTTCTCCGAGCTGGTTATGGCATGCATCGCCGATATGGGGGATGAGTAATGCGGTATATGATCGAAAATGTCACCGTTGCCACTCTTGATGAGCAGGGAACGGTGATCAAAGATGCTTTTGTGGGCATTGATGAGGGGAAAATAGTATATCTGAGCACGCTGCAGCCTAGAATTGCTGCGCGCGAGCATATCAATGGCCGGGGAATGATCCTCATGCCGGGGCTTGTCAACGCGCATACTCATCTTGCAATGAGCCTTATGAGAGGATATGGCGGCGATTGTGAGCTTCACACATGGCTCAATGAGAAAGTGTTTCCGGTAGAGGCGAGGATGGACAGCAAGGCCGTATATCTCGGCACCATGCTGGGAATTGCCGAGTCGCTCAGATTTGGGGTCACCTCTGTAAGCGATATGTATATTTCCACACTTGATACAGCAAGGGCGGCATACGAATCGGGCATCAGAGCCAACCTGTCAAACGGCGCATCGGGCGGAGGAGAAGGCTGGGAGCCTGAAGGCGACAGATGCTATGAAATGCTCAGAGAGGCATTTGCGCAGTTCCATGCTGCCGATGGCCTTGTGCGTATCGACGCGTCCATCCATGCTCCCTATACCAGCAGCCCAAATATGTGGGAGGCCATTTCGGGATTTGCTCATGAGCACGGCCTTGGCATGCATATCCATCTTTCGGAGACGCGCAAAGAGCAGGAAGACTGCATAAAGACATACGGAATGACACCTTCGCAGGTAATGGATAAATACGGTGTGTTTGACGGAAGAACCCAGGCGGCTCACTGTGTATGGCTCAGCGAGGAAGATATGGAGCTCCTTGCCGGGAAAAGGGTCACGGCGGTACATAATCCCGTAAGCAATCTCAAGCTGGCAAGCGGGGTCGCTCGGGTAAGCAGGATGATCGATAAAGGAGTTCCGCTTGCGCTTGGAACCGACGGAGCCTGCTC
>JAFQVZ010000244.1 GCA_017407765.1 Clostridia bacterium
GACAAGCGGCAATAGATGGCAGCTTTCATTTCGGCGCACCGGGAGAGAAGGACGCGGCTTCCAGCGCTTGAATAACCTGAAGCCATATCTGCGTAAAACCCTGCTCTGTGGTGGTGCTTTCGCCGCTCTTGAAAACACTCTTACAGAGGGTCGTGGATGTTTCGTTTTCCAGCATGGGATACCTCCTTTAGATGGGTAGTAAAGGGTATGAGGGGAGGCAGGTCCGGTATTCATTTGCGATAAACTTGCTTTTTTGTACAAATGCTTTGAGAAAGCGAAAAAACATTGACAAGCTATATAACATTTGGCATAATGATAGTGATAAACTTTGTTATATGATGCGGAGGCGGGTTATGCAAAAGCTGATCAAGAGCATAAGAGAATATTTAGGGCTGAGCCAGGCTGATTTTGCTGAGAAATTGAGCGTAACCTTTGCCACGGTCAACCGTTGGGAGAACGGCCGTGCAATCCCCACGAAACTCGCGCAGGCGGCTCTTTACGAATACTGCAAAGCGCAGGGTGTTCCTGTCTATCAGATGATCCTCGATAAGATCAAAAACGCTGTCGAAGAAATCACGCCGGAAGAAGGAAGAGTCCTGCTCTACCACGGCTCCAAGTCGGGTATCGTTGGCGAAATCGCCCCGAAGAGCAGGGAAATGTGCGACTTCGGCAGAGGCTTCTATATGGGAACCGAACCCGGCCAGCCACTGACGCTTATCTGCGATTTTGAAAAATCCAGATTCTACATCGTTTCCATCGACATGCGGGAGCTGGAGTCCGTAGAAATCAATGCCGATCTGGATTGGGCGATGCTCGTTGCATTCCACCGCGGCAGAATGGACAAGATCAAGGGGACGGCGTTCTACGAGAAATACAGCCGGATCGATGCCGGCAAAGACCTGGTGATTGGCAGCATCGCAAACGACAGAATGTTCTACGTGCTGGATAACTTCTTTATGGGCAATATAACCGATATGGCACTGGTCAACAGCCTGTCTGCATTAAAGCTTGGAAAGCAGTATGTGGCGACCACCGAGAAGGCCTGTGCCGCTGTCCGTATTGAAAAGGAGCTGCCCATCTCCATGATGGAGCGCAGATTCCTTCAGGATGAGAGCGAAGTGAATCGCCAGAAAGGCATCCACCTCGCAAACGATATTTGCAAGAACTACCGCCGCGAGGGCGCGTTCTTTGACGAGATATTGGACGAGGCAAAATGATAGGAGGGCAGGATGAACGAACTCCAACTGAAAATGTGTGATATACAGGGCAGACTCTTCGAACTGTCGGGAGCAAACGGGTACGACAGCACCACCTTCATCAAAGCGTTTATGACCGGCGAGGTCGCCAAGAACCTCGATTCCAAGTTCAACCGGATGCAATGGGCCGGCGAGGAGTATCTCCTTGCAGAGATTGCCGACACCGCTAAACTCACCAGGGGCGGCGCCGTGTATGATAAAGAGGTGCTCTACTGGGCAGGCTACCTCTATCGTTTCTGGCACTTCGCCACGGGCGAGGACAGCAAGGACATCTACCGCCAAGCCCCCGCCGAAACCATGAGCCGCAATTGGCTGATCTTTCATACCTTCGCGCCGGAGGTGGCGATCGAGGATCTGAAGGAGATATGTAGGCAGAGAGGGGAGAGGTAGGGGGAGCACACAACCGCGAGAATGAGTATTTAAGAAGGTGGCAGATTTGAGATTATGAAACGAGGTTCAGATATGTCAGACGAAATGAAATGGCAATACGATCTGGAAGAATATATAAGGCAAGGCGAACCCAGCAGGGTTGAAAAGAGCGAGGCATGGCAGACTGCCATCGGCCTGCAGGCTGTTGACGGGCTGAAAACCTCTGAGTACCTGCTGGATACTGCCAAGGAACATATCGAGGGTAATATCACTATTGAAGAGGCTCAGAAGCGCATTCAGAGCTATTATGAGCAGCGCACAGAGCGTAACGAGATGGAGGATGCAACCAAAGAGGCTGATATTGTTTCCGCTCGAATCGCAAAGCTTCTGGGCGAAAAGAGCTTTCAGTTTTCTCCGGCTGAGTGGATGAC
>JAFQVZ010000245.1 GCA_017407765.1 Clostridia bacterium
CCAGATTATATGTGGGCATGAGTGTTGCAACATCGAACTCGCAGGACGCATTCTCGACCCCCTTGGTCTCAAGTGCATACATCTTGAGCTCGGCATAATGAGTGGTGGCCGCCACGCGTGCGCCCATCTTTCTCATGCGCTCGATGATAGCGATGGCAAGCGCCGCGCCCTCTACGGGGTCGGTGCCTGCTCCCAGCTCGTCCATAAGGACCAGTGTGTCGGGGCCGACCTCTTCGAGTATCTTTACGATATTGCTCATGTGTGATGAGAATGTGGACAGCGACTGCTCGATGCTCTGCTCGTCACCGATATCTGCATATACCGTATTGTAAATTGCAACCTGGCTGCCGTCGGAAACCGGGATCTGAAGTCCGCTCTGGGCCATCAGTGTCAGCAAACCAAGGGTCTTGAGGCTGACTGTCTTACCGCCGGTATTGGGGCCGGTGATGATGACCGTGTCGGCTGTTCCGCCTATGGTGAAGTCGATAGGAACCGCCTTGTCCTGGTCAAGCAGCGGATGACGGGCGCGAATAAGCCTTGTCTGCCCCTTTTCCACCAGGCGGGGACGGGATGCCTTGAGTTTATAGGCCAGCCTTCCGCAGGCAAAGATATAGTCGATAACACACAGCACCTCATAGTCGCTGCGGATAGCCGAACCGAAAGACGCCACCTCGGCCGAAAGCTGAGCCAGAATGCGCTCGATCTCGTCGCGTTCCTTGGAATAGAGCACTCTCAGAGTGTTATTGAGCTCGACAACCGCCGAGGGTTCAATGAACAATGTGGCGCCGCTCTGCGAAACGTCGTGGACAAGGCCGCCGAAAGAGCCTCGGTATTCGGCCTTGACGGGAACAACATAACGGCCGCCGCGCTGGGTGACGATAGAATCCTGCAGCATCTTGGAATAGCTGGAAGAGGATACTATCTTATTGAGTGTGTCGCGTATTTTTGTGGAAGCCGAACGTATCTGACGCCTGATATCATAAAGCTGATTGCTGGCATTGTCGGATATCTCTTCTTCCGAAACGATCGACTCGCTTATTTTTTCTTCAAGGTATTTATTGCCGTTGAGGGATGCGAAATAACCGTCGATCGAGGTCTTTTCGCCCTTCTGATTTTCAAGATAGTGTTTTGCACTGCGCGCAGCACGAAGCAGCGAAGCTATCCTCAGAAGCTCGGCAGGGTTCAATGTGCCGCCCATCTCCGCCCTCTTGACAGGGTCGGAAACATCCTTTGTTCCGCTCAAAGAGGGGCTTCCGTAAAGTCCCATAAGATAAACGGCATCGGCACACTGCTGCTGAGCCTGCTCGCACTCGGGCAGCGTGACAAAAGGCCTTAAGGAAAGCGCTCTCTCCTTGGCCTTGTCGGTCTGTGCCTGAGATGCAAGCATCTCCAGCACTTTATGATATTCAAGTGTGGAAAGTGATTTCTCTTTCATTATTTAACAGATCCTTCTTGGGGAAAAAGTGATTTATAGAAATCGAGGGCTTTATAGCCCTGTTCTGTCTTGTCCAGAAGATATGCCTCGCAGAAACGCGAGAGCAGAGCCATAGACTGCTCGGGTATCACAAACGAAAACAGGCGTTTAAGGTCGCAGTCTATGATATATCTCGCCGCTTCAAGAGCCGAAGCATCGAGATAATAGTCATTATATCCGGGAGCGCGAAGGCAATCGCGGCACATGAGCATACCGCTTTCAAGGTTTATGTACCCCGATGTGCTCTCGCCGCAGGCGGTGCACTCCAAAAGATCGGGAGCATAGCCGCATATTGCCATATAACGCAGTTCAAAGGCAGCTTTAATGGCTGCCTGTGTAAACATCCCCTTTTCTATGGCATAAAAGCTGTTGAGCGTCAGGCGCATAAGGTCATCGTCGACGGCACTCTCCTCGGGTTCGCCGAGAAGCACCTGAGCAAGATAGCTGGCAAGACCCATTTTCTCGATATCGGTGGTGAGCCCATAAAACTGTGCCTTAACAAACCCATCGTCGAGGGTATATCTTCCGCCCTGCTCAAAAAGCGACATTTCGGCATAACAAAAGGGTTGACTGAGCGAACCAAGGCGGCTCGACTTTCGCCTTGCCCCCTGTGCCTTCACCGTTATCTTACCCCTTTCACGGGTGAGAACGGTCAGTATCTTGTCGCTTTCCTTATAATTTACCGATCTGAGGACGACCCCGTCTACCGTGATGTTCATCCTTTGATGCCTCTTCCCTTTCCTCCTGCTCTGACCGATAGAGCATATATGCCTGAGTCAGGCCGGTTTCTTCAAACAGCCTCCAAAGCTCTTTTTTCATATATGTCACCTCTGTTTATCTCAGTGGTGATAGTTTCTGCAGCAAAGAGCCTTCTAAACCTGTAAAAAAATGTGATAAAAATCAGATCACATTCTGTCGTCGTAACCAAAATTACGAATCAGTCCAAGACTGTCGCACCAGCCTGTTCCCCACAAAATCAACGATTTTGCGGGGTCCCCTTTGATTTTATTAGATTTACGCCGAATAAATCGGCATAAATCACGCGCCGCACCCGCGGTGTCGGCTCTAAAGAGCCGCAAAGAAGGCCGGGATGTCTTATGCTGTTTTACATTCTGTCGTCGTAACCAAAGTTTCTGATAAGTCCAAGGCTGTCACGCCAGCCTGTTCCCCACAAAATCAACGATTTTGCGGGGTCCCCTTTGATTTTATTAGATTTACGCCGAATAAATCGG
>JAFQVZ010000246.1 GCA_017407765.1 Clostridia bacterium
AGCGCTTCATGCCGTTGGCAACTGCATCGGCAATAGAAGGGTCGAGCGAACGTCCATCACTTATGGTCTTGCGAAGTTGCTTATAGGTATCCCCGGGGAGATAGGTTCTCATGGCATTGTCATCAAAGACATTTGAAGCATAACGTTCGGTCAACGAATCGCCTTTTGCAGTCACGACATTCATCCTTTCATTTTATTTATTGTTTTATTATGATAACAGAATAATGATGCGGCTTGATTTTGTCAATGAATATTATTGGAAATTTACGCGATAATCGGGGCGGGTACTATGCAAAATTGGGAAAATCGTGTATTATATAGTAAGCTTAAATAAAAGATATCTTCGGAGGATATAAAATATATGAGTGAAACAAACACATCCTACAGCTACGAGCTCAATGCCGACGGCAGCGCACGCATCACCTCTTATCAGGGCGATGCAGTCTTCCTGACCGTTCCCGCCGAGCTTGATGGCCACAAAGTCATCGATATCGGCAGATTTGCCTTTTACGGCCTGCCCAACCTCAAATACGTCAAGCTTCCCGAAGGCGTTGTCACCATTTTTGTAAATGCCTTCTACGGCTGCCCCGAGCTCGAGACTGTCGAGCTCCCCTCGACCATCGACAACAGCGTAAACAACAGCGTTCGTGCCTGCTATAAGTTCAGAGGCTATAAGCTGCCCGATAGCCACCCCATGTTCGAACTTAAGGACGGCGTATTGTTCGACCATATCATGTTGCTGCTCAGCGACTATCCTGCTGCCTTCACAGCCAAGCGATATGATGTTCCTGCCGGCACCGAGATCATCGGCATCGGCGCATTTGCCGAGAACACAGCCCTTGAGGGCGTATATCTGGCCAGCAGCGTAAAGAAGATCTCTGACGGCGCATTCCGCGAGTGCGGAGTTCTGCGTGAGGTCACCCTGCCCGACGGCCTTGAAGTCATCGGCAACCAGGCCTTTGCCGCCTGCCCCGAGCTTGAGAGCATCTCTATCCCCGCATCGGTAGTCGAGATCGGCCAGAATGCCTTCTCCAGCTGCTGGAAGCTGTGCGACATCGAGGTGCGCGAAGGCAGCCAGCACTACTGCGAGCTGGGCGGCGCCCTCTGCACAAAGGATGGCAAGCGCCTCCTGCGTATGCCTGTTGACGGACGCACATCCTTCGCTGTTCCCAACGGAGTTGAGAGCATTGCCGCCGGCGCATTTTCGGGCTGCACCGATCTGCGCGAGGTCATCCTGCCCATCACACTGAAGAGCATCGAAGGCAGCGCCTTTGCACATTGCTCGGCTCTTGAGAGCATCGTTCTGCCCGAGGGCATCGAGGATATTGCTCCGGCCACCTTCTTCGGCTGCACAGGCCTTGAAAATGTTGTTCTTCCCGACAGCCTTAAGAAGATCGATAAGCAGGCATTCCATTACTGCTTCTCCCTTAAGGAGATGACAGTCCCCGCAGGCTGCGAGATCGACGATGACGCCTTTGGCGGCGACAAGGATACCCTTGAGGAGATCGGCGTTGACTGCAAGCCGGTCATTACAAGAAAGTAAGGTATAACAAAAAAACCACCTTGCGGGGTGGTTTTTTGTTATTGACAGATACTTCAGTATGAAGGGATTGCTTATATTATGAATAGAAAACAAATGGTGCTTTTAATAGGCGTAATTATATGTATAACTGTGGGATTATATATGGTAACGCATAGAGAAGTTGTTCATATAGAGAAAAAAGCTGAATATAAACAACTCATCGAAAAAATACTGCCGACAATTACAGCTCGAGAAATGCTGAAAGAAATTGCATTTCCATGTAATGAAACAGAGAAGAGCAGCTTTGAAGTTGAAGAAGTGAACAATGATTACATAAAAAATATAGACATTTATTTGTCGAGTTTGAAATATGATGAAGAACTTACCGAAAAATATTTGAGTGACATCATCTATCAAAAGCTTGATGGCGGACCTATGTATATATTGTATTTTTCACTTTTGGATGGAAAAAGTGTTTCGCTGACAAGCTTCTCCGGCAGCCAGGCGGTGATCGTAAATATTATGGACAATAGAGGCGAGTTATTGGCCGTATCTGTTTATAGACCGGATATGCAATGTATAGATAATATATTGGAACTTGTATACAATAAAGATTAAACAAAATTGAAAAACCACCCCTCGGGGTGGTTTTTTTGAAGCTATAGGTAATAGCAAACAGAGAATGGAGAATAAATATCCCGGCTCTCCCTAGGGGAGAGCTGTCTGTGAAGCAGACTTAGAGGGCGTGGCTAAGGCTCCTTTGGGAAAGGAGCTGTCAGCGCAGCTGACTGAGGTTTGGCAAAATGGCCCCCTTGCCTACAGGGGGCTGTCATCGAAGTTGACGGGGGGATATTGTAGGGGCGATTCACGAATCGCCCGCCGTATCCACGGCTCCTTTGGG
>JAFQVZ010000247.1 GCA_017407765.1 Clostridia bacterium
AGATCTTCGGTGGAAAGCGCACCCTTGATGGCAGCCTGAGTTCCAACATTCATAAAAACAGGGGTCTGAACCTCGCCGTGGGCTGTCTGATAGACACCTCTGCGGGCATTTCCCTCGTTTGTAATGAGTTTATACATCTTCACTAAACTCCTCTGATTCATTATTGTTATAAGTATATTGCTGTACGCTCTTAAGCGTATTCTGTATTTTTCGTGTTCTGACACCGACAAGTTTATCCAGCTCATCGTTAGCCTGAAGTATCCTCTTCTGAGTCGATTCAACAACCGATGCAAAGGTGTCAAACTCGCTTTTTACGGCGCTAAGGATGTTCCATACTTCGCTTGATCGTTTCTGTATTGCAAGTGTTCTGAAGCCCATCTGCAGGCTGTTAAGAAGAGCACCCATAGTTGTTGGACCGGCAATACAAACTTTATACTCACGCTGCAAAACTTCCACCATGCCGATCCTTACAGCCTCAGCATAGAGGCCTTCAGACGGAAGGAACATAATAGCAAAATCTGTGGTATCAGGCGGCGAAATATATTTGTCATGGATATCTTTGGCGAAACGGCGTATTCTGTCGCGCAGCTCCTTCTGAGCTGACTCAACAGAAGCAGGATCTCCAATTTCATAGGCATCAATCAGCTTCTCATAGGCATCAAGCGGAAACTTTGAGTCGACAGGAAGCCAAACCGCAGTATCTTCACCCGGCATTTTTATAGCAAACTCTACATTTGCCTGGCTGCCTTTCTTTGTGGCTACATTTATGTCATACTGTTCTCGTGAGAGCATTTCTTCGAGGATGGCTCCAAGCTGGATCTCTCCCAGAACTCCGCGTGTTTTTACATTCGAAAGAACCTTTTTAAGATCGCCAACACCTGAAGCAAGGCTCTGCATTTCGCCGATTCCCTTATATACCTGCTCAAGGCTTGTGCTGACCTGCGCAAAAGAATCGCTCAGTTTTTTATCAAGCTTTTCCTCTACAGTAGCGCGGATCTCAGAAATCTGGCTGAGATTTTCGCGTCTGATCTGTGTAAGTGCATTTTCAAGGCCTCGGCGCATAATATCAAGCTTTTGGTCCGACTGCATCGAAGATGAAGATATGTCGTTTTTGATACTATTAAGAAGGTTATTTACCGAATTATTGAGAATATCCTGCCTAGCTGACAACGCATGGATCGCACCCTCATTCTGCTCTAAATCATCCAGTTTATCCTGAAGATGCTTCATTCGAAAAAGCATTAACACACATAATATACTCATCAGACATACAAAGGCCAAAATAAGATAAATAACAAAATTAGGGGTCATTTATGTATCACCGATCCCTTGTCCCCATATCCTTAAAAATGCGGCGCACCGCTTAGATACGCCGCAGAAAAACGTTAGATAAGAAGCATTGCATCGCCAAAGCTGAAGAATCTGTATCTTTCTTTGACAGCAACATCATATGCGTTAAGAACATGCTCACGCGAAGAAAATGCCGAAACCAGCATGATAAGTGTGCTTTCAGGCAGATGGAAGTTTGTAATAAGGCCGTCGAGAACTTTAAACTTGTATCCGGGATAAATAAAGATGCTTGTATCACCGCTGCCGCTGTGAACTACACCATTCTCATCACCTACTGTTTCAAGTGTACGGCAGGACGTGGTGCCAACAGCAATGACTCTTCCGCCTCTTGCTTTGGTTTCATTGATTTTTTTAGCCGCCTCTTCCGTAACATGATAACTTTCGGTGTGCATAAGATGATTTGTAACATCTTCTACCTTAACCGGGCGGAAAGTTCCAAGACCTACATGAAGGGTGACATGAGCTATCTCTACACCCATATCTTCGATCTTTTTAAGAAGATCTTTTGTAAAGTGCAGGCCGGCAGTAGGCGCCGCAGCCGATCCGTTTTCACGCGAGTATACCGTCTGATAACGTTCTCCGTCATCAAGTCGCTCGGTAATATACGGAGGCAGGGGCATCGTACCGATCTGCTCGCATATTTCAAGGAAAATCCCCTTATAACTGAACCTTACAATACGGTTACCATCAGGCAATACATCAACGATCTCACCTTTGAGCAGACCGTCACCAAATGTGACAACTGCCCCCTTCTTGAGCCTGCGGCCCGGATATACGATGCATTCCCAATCATCACCCTCAATATTCTTGAGAAGCAGGACTTCTACATGGGCACCGCCGCCTTCTTTAATG
>JAFQVZ010000248.1 GCA_017407765.1 Clostridia bacterium
TCCGACGCCCATTACCTCGAAAATATCCTCGAGCGCGAGGTGTTTTTGGAGCTGGACGAGCCCACCCCGCAGGCGTTTTTTCAATCGATAAAAAATTATCGATAAAAGATATCCTGTTTGTGTGGTTTAACAGAAAACTTTTTGTAAAATATTCTCCGTATCGCATTGCTTTCAAGCATGGGTATGATAGAATAGAGAGTGGCAAAGTGTCAGTATTTTTTTCACATATACTGATGTCTCCGAACAACAAAGCATCCATGAAGGAGGGTAATTACCAATGCCGGCATTTACTCAGGAAATGTATGCAGAACTTGACAAGGTCATCATGTCTCTGAAGGGACAGGAAGGCGCCGTCATGCGTTCTCTGCAGGGCGCGCAGGATATCTTTGGCTGCGTTACCAAGGATATCCAGACCCGCATCGCTGAGGGCCTGAACGTGCCGCTGGCCGAAGTTTACGGCGTGGCTACGTTCTATTCCCAGTTCTCCCTCGAGGCCCGCGGCCAGTATATCATCGGCGTCTGCATGGGCACCGCCTGCTACGTCAAGGGCTCCAAGGCCGTCCTCGAAAAAGTCTCCGAGACCCTGGCCACTCCGGTCGGCAAGACCACTTCCGACGGCCTGTTCACCATCCGTGATACCCGCTGCCTCGGCGCTTGCGGCCTCGCTCCGGTCATGATGATCAACGACGACGTTTACGGCCGTCTCACTCCGGACAAGGTGCCGGGCATCCTCGCCTCTTACCAGAAGTAAGGATTATGAACGAGCTTGCGCTGTATATCCTCGATCTGACACAGAATTCGGTCACAGCCGGCGCATCCTGCGTTGAGATCAGCGTCACTCTCGATCGCGAAGCCGACACGCTCGTGATCCTGATCAAAGACGACGGCTGCGGCATGAGCAAGGAATTCGTCGCAAAGGTGACCAGCCCCTTCACCACCACGCGCAAAACGCGCAAGGTCGGCCTGGGCATCCCGATGATCAAGCAGCTTTGCGAAATGTGCGAAGGCACCTTCCGCATCGAAAGCGAGCTTGGCAAGGGCACCACGCTGCATCTTGAATTCCAGCTTTCTCATGTAGATCTGCCCCCCATGGGCGATCTTGCCGAAACCATGACAGCGCTCGTCATCGGCTCTCCCGACAAGCCGGATTTCCGCCTTGTCTATTCGGAGGGCGCCGAGCCCTATGTGTTCGATACCGCCATGATCCGGCAGGTGCTTGGGGAGGATGTTCCCCTGAACACGCCCGAAGTCGTTCTGTGGATGCAGGACGATCTGCGCGAGGGACTCGCTCAGGCTGCAACGCCTGTACAATAACGGGCCTTGGGGCCCCGTACGCCCGAAGGTTCTATGCATACCGAAAATTTGGAGGTGCAAACCACTATGAAATCCGTAGCTGAACTCGAAGCCATCCGCCAGAGGACGCTGAGCAAGGTCAATCTCCGCCGCGAAAGCGAAGGCACCCGTATCGCCGTCGGCATGGCTACCTGCGGCATCGCCGCCGGCGCCCGCCCGGTTCTGACCGGCTTTATGGAAGAAGTCGGCAAGCGCGGCCTGAAGGACGTCGTCGTCGCTCAGACCGGCTGCATCGGCATGTGCCGCTACGAGCCGATCGTTGAAGTCACCTGCCCCGGCAAGGAAAAGGTCACCTATGTGCACGTCAAGCCGGAAATGGTCGCCAAGATCGTCGCGGACCACAACGTCAACGGCCAGCCCGTTATGGAA
>JAFQVZ010000249.1 GCA_017407765.1 Clostridia bacterium
CTGACTTTTACATAGGTGTCCGGGTGTTCCTTGAGATACCGGGGCAGAATATGGGGCAGGATCGCGCGGGCGATGGTATGCTCGATTCCCACATGGATAAAATGATCCCCGCTGAAGCTGCGGCTGGAAGCATCCTCATACTGCTGCTTCAAAAGAAGTATCCCCTTGGCGGTGCGCAGGAAAAGGCGGCCGTCGGCGGTAAGTTCAAGAGGGCGTGAACGAATGAAAAGGGGTGTACCCAGCTCTTCTTCAAGCTTGGCTATCTGCTTGCTCAGGGACTGCTGGGATATGAAAAGATGCTTGGCCGCGGTGGAAAAGCTCTTCTCGTCGGCCACGGCAATGAAACTTTTTAACAGCGAGAAATCCATATTTCAAAATTCCTCCCGACAGGATGATAACTTACGCACACAATAGACGCAAATTTGCTGTATTGCTCTTTTGGCTTGAGTATAGCATCGAAAAAAAAGATAGTCAATTTAAAAACAGCTGTATTTTTATTCATTTATCTGTTTTGTACAAAAGGCCCTTATCAATTTAGTCAATTTCTGTGGTGAACGGAAAAATGCAAAAAAACACTTGCCAAATTAAACTTTTGGTTGTATTATAAATTCGAAAAGAGAGTAAAGTTCAACACACTAAATTGAACTTTACCAAATTTAAGCCAAAACTATCAGGAGGTCCCAAAATGAAAAAGATTCTTGCCATGACCCTCGCACTGTGCATGATCTTCGCACTGTGCCTCAGCTCCAGCGCTTTCGCAGCCGAAAACCTCACCTTCACCACCGGCGGTGAGACCGGTACCTACTATGCCTTCGGCAGCGTTATCGCCCAGTACGTCTCCTCCAATTCCGACGTGAATGTTACCGCCGTCACCGGCAACGGCTCTCAGGCCAATGTTGAGGACATGGATGCCGGTTTCTATCAGCTGGCCTTCTGTCAGTCCGACGTTATGAGCTATGCCTACGCCGGCACCAACCTCTTTGAGGAGCTGGGTGCTGTTGACAGCTTCTCCGTTGTGGGTGCTCTCTACATGGAGCAGGTCCAGATCGTCACCATGAACCCCGACATCAAGACCGTTGCTGACCTCAAGGGCAAGAACGTCTCCATCGGCGCTCTCGGCTCCGGCGTTTACTTCAACGCTGTTGACGTTCTCGGTGTCTACGGTCTCGACGCTGAGAAGGACATCAATCCCGTTTACCAGAGCTTCGGCGACAGCGCTGAAAGCCTGAAGGACGGCAAGATCGATGCCGCCTTCATCGTCTCTGGCGCTCCCACCACCGCCATCACCGAGCTTTGCACCACTAATGATGCATACCTCGTTCCCATCGACGGTGAGGTTGCCGATAAGCTTATGGAAAGCTCGCCCTTCTACACCGTATATGACATTCCCGCAGGCACTTACGAGGGTCAGACCGAGGACGTTAAGACCATCACCGTTAAGGCAACCCTTATCGTAAGCACTTCCGCTTCTGAGGATGAGGTTTACAACATCACCGCCGCTATTTTTGACAATATCGAAGCAATCACCAAGGAAAATGCAAAGGGAGCCGAGCTTTCGCTTGAAAACGCCACCGAAGGCATGACCGTTCCTTTCCATGCAGGTGCTGCAAAGTACTTCAAGGAAAAGGGTATTGAAGTCGAAGCAGAGTAAGCTTTTGTGACCTTGTATGGCTGCGGCGATCCGCCGCAGCCATTTCAGTATTTTTCCAAGGAGAATTAAATGGCACTTTTTAAGAAAAAAACAGCTCCCGCCGTCGAGGAACCGATGGATCTGGATGCTGTAATGAAAAAATACGACCGTGAATCGAACACGCGCGTGTGGCAGGGTACACCCAAGATCATCGTCACCACC
>JAFQVZ010000250.1 GCA_017407765.1 Clostridia bacterium
CGGCACGGACGGCGCACGTTTTGCGTCGGAATATGCCGAAAGCCTTATTAAAAGCGGAGACATTCCCACGCCGGACCAGATAATCGAGATGGACAGGCAGTTTATTGCACGGCATTTGTCCCCCGGCGGCTGTGCCGATCTGCTGGCAGCAGCATATTTTCTCTATGACTTCGAAAAATACCATATAACAAACAAAAAACAGGTCTGAACAAATCAGACCTGTTTTTTCATAAGTTAAGATCAGATATTATCTCTGCTGCAGTATTCCTTAACGATGATCTTATAGAAATCAACTGCGGGAGGAAGGGCACGGCAGTCGAGGTTCTCGTTTAATGTATGAATACTTCCGTACTGCTGCTGATTGATCTCGATGGGTGCAAAACGCAGGCAGTGGTCGCATACTCTGGAATAGAACTTGGCATCGGTGCCGCCGGTCATGGCATAAGGGATAACATCATATCCGGGATATACCCTGGCCGAAACCTCTTCAAGAAGCTTGAAAGGAGCCGCCGTATGATCGACGATGGGGACCGAAGGCGAATGGCCCAGCCTTACCACCTCTACATTCCACTTGGCTGCGCGTTCTTCCAGCGCCCTGAGGCTTTCTTCGGCATCCTGATGATGGCTGAAACGCAGATTTGCACCTACATACGCCTCTGTGGGCAGAACATTGAGGGCTTCAGAACCGCCTGCCGTTGTGAATGCACATGTGGTCTTTATCATAGCTCCAACTACCGGCACCATTCCGGGAAGGATCTTTTTGAGAGGCATCTCAAAAAGCCACAGGTTGGAGAAGACCAGCTTATACAGAAAACCCGAGTTGGGAGCAAGGCGAACGAACATCTCGCGAACGACCGGAGCAAGCTCGCACCTGAAAGGCGAGTTCTTTTCGATATCCTGAACAAGGCCGCTCAGGCGGACAATCGCCGTGTTTCTGCCGGGAGCGCTGGCATGGCCGCCGTGATCTTTTGCAACCAGCTTAACACTGCCGCTTCCCTTTTCGAGGGCGCCCACCATGCAGTATCTTCCGTTTACTCCGGCAATGGGATCCTTAAGTATCATACCGCCCTCGTCAAGCAGCATACCCAAATGGATATTCCGCTCTTCAAGCCAGTCTACCGTCGCGGGAGCACCGGGGCCGCCCCACTCCTCTGTGCAGGAGCTGGCGATGTATACATCCTTCTCAGGCTGCCAGCCCTCGGCAATAAGCTCTTCAAGAGCCTGAAGCTCGCACATAAGCGAGCCTTTGGTGTCGACCGTGCCTCTGCCCCAGACCACACCGTTCTCATCAATATCTCCGCTGAAGGGAGCATGTTCCCAGCCCTCATTCTGAGCGGGAACTACATCGTGATGGCTCATGAGCAGGATAGGCTCGCCCTTGGCTTCTCCACATGCAGGAAGACGTACCAGCAGGCTATCGCCCGGATGGTAGATCTCACACTTTTCAAACACATTGGGGAAAAGCTCTCTGAGGCCTTCCTGAAAATCACGATACTTGGAAAAATCGGTCTCTCCCTTGGAGGAAACCGTTTCCACCTTGATCATTTCCGACAGCTTACGGCCGTATTCGGCCGAACGCTCGGGATCGGACTCGGGCGGAGTTGCCGTCATTGCGGCAGTCGGCTTAAGCATAAGCGCTCTGATGACTGCAACACCCAAAAGGGCAAATATCGCCCCAATTGCAGCCAGTAAAACTTTGATAATCATGTGATACCTCTTCTGATATAATAACCCAAATAAACAGCCCAAATTAGCTCATAGTGATACTAACATATTATTAGGCATTTAACAACATAAAATTACAATAAATGACAGGTTTTTGAAAAACCTCTGTTCTTTTATTGTAAATACTTATAAAGTCGAATAATTTGGACGGATATGGTTTATTAGACAGCCTTTGTTCACCCCTCACAATAAAATTGATAAAAAATATACAAAACATTTTTCGTGGTAAATCTTGCACCTTCGGGCCATAAGTGATACATTAGTGCTATATGATGAAGCTAATATGTCTATCAGTCAGATTGCATGGAAAAGCCTCATCTTATTTCTGTTGCCGTTTTACGGCCAGCACACACCAAAATACATATATGGGAGTGAATACAATGAGAGAGATCAACGCGCAGGAGATCACTTCTGCGGTAAAGCGTCTTTGCATGGAAGCCAACTCCTTCCTTCCCTCTGATATCAAGGAGAGGATCTGTGCCGGATGCCAGAACGAACCCTGGGATCTTGCAAAGAACATCCTTGGCATTATCAAAGAGAACTATGAGATCGCTGAAGAGAAGTATGTCCCCATCTGCCAGGACACAGGTGTTGCCTGCGTATTCCTTGAGATCGGCCAGGATGTTCATATCAATGGCGACCTTAACGAAGCTATCAACGAGGGTGTACGTCAGGGTTACGGCGAGGGCTGCCTCCGCAAGTCGGTAGTAAAGGATCCTCTGGATCGCGTCAACACCAGAGACAACACCCCTGCTATGATCTATTATGAGATCGTCCCCGGCGACAAGGTCAAGGTCACCGTTGCCCCCAAGGGCTTCGGCAGCGAGAACATGAGCCAGCTTAAGATGCTCAAGCCCTCCGACGGCCTCCAGGGCGTCAAGGACTTTATCCTCAAGGTCGTTGAAGAAGCAGGCCCCAATCCCTGTCCTCCCATCGTGGTCGGCGTAGGCGTAGGCGGCACCTTCGACAAGGCTGCATACCTTGCCAAAAAGGCTCTTATGAGAAGCACCAATGTCCGCAACAGCGATCCCTTCTATGCAGAGCTTGAAAACGAGCTGCTGGAGAAGATCAACCAGCTGGGCATCGGACCTCAGGGCGTAGGCGGCATGAACACCGCTCTGGCAGTCAACATCGAGCAGATGGCAACACATATCGCCGGCCTGCCCGTTGCGGTAAATATCAACTGCCACGTAACACGTCATCAGTCGGCAGAGCTGTAAGGAGGAATAGCCATGGAAAAGCGTATCACAACACCCCTTACTCTTGAGAAGGTAAAGGATCTCAAGTGCGGCGACAGCGTTCTTATCTCGGGCGTTATCTACACAGCCCGCGATGCTGCCCACAAGCGCCTCTGCGAACTGGCTGCCGAAGGCAAGGAAATGCCCTTCGACATCAAAGACTCGGTAATTTACTTTGTAGGCCCCGCGCCCGCAAAGGGCGACCAGGTCATCGGCTCGGCCGGCCCCACGACAAGCTATCGCATGGATGCCTACTCGCCCACAATGATCGCTCTCGGCCAGAGAGGCATGATCGGTAAGGGCAAGAGAAGCCCCGAGGTAGTTGCCGCCATGAAAGAGCACGGCGCCGTTTATTTCGGAGCCATCGGCGGAGCAGGCGCATATCTGTCCCGCTGCATCAAGAAGGTCGAGATCGTTGCTTATGAAGATCTCGGCGCCGAGGCTGTCCGCCGCCTCGAGGTAGAGGATCTGCCCGCATTCGTCATCATCGACTGCGAGGGCAACAACCTCTATGAAAACGGCAGAAAAGAATATCTGGAATCCATTAAATAACTATAAATTTAAGAGGTAAGCAAAATGGAAAAGAAGAAACTTGTCATCGGCGTTATCGGTGCTGACGTTCACGCTGTCGGCAACACAATCCTGAACCGCGCATTCCTCGACGCTGGCTTTGACGTAACCAACCTCGGCGTTCTCGTTCCTCAGGAAGAGTTCATCCAGGCTGCAGTTGAAGTCGGCGCAGATGCTATCATCGTTTCCTCCCTCTACGGCCAGGGCGAGATCGACTGCACAGGCATGAGAGAGAAGTGTGACGAGGCCGGCCTTAAGGGCATCCTCCTCTACGCAGGCGGCAACCTCGTTGTCGGTAAGGTTCCCGTTGAAGAGATCGTCCGCCGCTATAAGGCTCTCGGCTTCGACAGAGCTTTCGGCCCCGGCACAGATCCCCAGGTTACAATCGACTGCCTGAAGGAAGACTTCGGCATCAAGGAATAATCTTAAACCTATCCTTAAAAGAAGGTGTCGACAATGAAACCCATACTTCTCATCGACTTCGGCAGTACATACACCAAAGTCACCGCTGTCGATGTTGATACCGAAGAGATCATAGGTACTTCCCAGAGCTACACAACGATCGAGACCGATATCATCAACGGCCTCAACAACGCTGTGGCTCTGCTCAAAGAAAAAATCGGTGATATCGACTTTGTCGAACAGTATGCCTGCTCGAGCGCAGCCGGCGGCCTCCGCATGGTAGCCATCGGCCTTGTTCCCGAGCTGACAGCCAAGGCGGCACGCCAGGCATCTCTCGGCGCAGGTGCCAAGGTCATCAAGACCTACTCCTACGAGCTGACCGAGGGCGATCTCCGCGAGATCGACGAGATCAACCCCGACATCTGCCTCCTTACCGGCGGCACCGATGGCGGCAACAAGGAAAATATCGTCTATAATGCAAGGATGCTTGCGAAATCCACCGGCAGCTTCCCCATCATCATCGCAGGCAACCGCAACTGTGCCGATACCTGCCGTGAGATCCTGGGAGACAAGCAGACCCATGTCTGCGAAAATGTAATGCCCCGCCTTGATATCCCCAATGTCGAGCCTGTTCAGAACAAGATCCGCGAGATCTTCCTTGAGCAGATCGTAAAGGCAAAGGGTCTTTCCAACGCTGAGGCACTGGTAAAGGGCATCCTGATGCCCACACCTTCGGCTATGCTGACGGCCATGAAGCTTTTGTCCAAGGGCACAAAGAACGAAGCCGGCATCGGCGACCTCGTTGGTGTCGACCTGGGCGGCGCTACTACCGATATCTACTCGATGTCCTTCGGCCTGCCCACAAACGGCGGCACCGCCCTCAAGGGCCTGCGCGAGGAATATGCCAAGCGCACCGTTGAAGGCGATATCGGCATGAGATACAGCATCCACGGCATCGTTGATGCCGCCGGGATCGAGCGTATCGCCGAGCTTTCGGGCCTCCATGAGGACCGCTGCCGCGAGCTGATCGACTATCTGTCGGTCCACACCGATGTCGTTCCCGGCGTCGATGACGACGAGCTCGAAAAAATCGACTTTGCTCTGGCATCCATGGCCATAGAAACGGCTGTCACCCGCCATGCCGGCAGGCTCGAGCCCTTCTATTCGCCTATGGGCATCAGCTATATCCAGACAGGCAAGGACCTCACCGAGGTCAAGACGGTCATCGTCACAGGCGGCGCGCTGATCCACACAAAGCGTACAGCCGACATCGCATCTCATGCACAGTTCAATCAGAACGACGCAATGTCCCTCAAACCCAAGTCGGCCGAAGTTCTGGTCGACAGAAAATACATTCTTGCGGCGATGGGCCTTCTTAGCACGGTCTATCCCGACACCGCACTCAGAATCATGAAAAGGGAGTTAATCAAAGATGGAACTCGAAATTAAGAATAAAAAGTGGTCTGACGACGAATTTTATAAGGTCCGTAAAGAGATCCTCGGCACATGGGAAACCGGCGCTCAGGTAAATCTCGACGATGCCATCGCATTCCACAAGTCTCTTCCCGAGCACAAGATCTTCTCCAACAAGCTGAACAAGGCTAAGGAGACAGGCGCAACACTTATTCAGCCCCGCGCAGGCGTTGGCCTGATCGAAAATCACATCGAACTGCTGAAGCATCTGCAGGACGAGGGCGAGGCCGATCTGCTGCCCACAACAATCGACTCTTACACACGTCAGAATCAGTATGAAAACTGCGCTGAGGGTATTCGCCGCGAGAAGGAAGGCATGGCAAATGGCAACTATCGCCCCTTCCTCAACGGCTTCCCCGCAGTCAACCACGGTGTTGACGGCTGCCGTCAGCTGGTAAATGCCCTCGACACACCTCTGCAGGTTCGTCACGGCACACCCGATGCACGTCTGCTGACCGAGATCACATACGCAGGCGGCTTCACCTCCTACGAGGGCGGCGGTATCTCCTACAACATCCCCTATGCCAAGAATATTCCCATTGAAAAGACAATGAAGGACTGGCAGTATGTCGACCGTCTGACAGGTATCTATGAAGAAGCCGGCGTTGCCATCAACCGCGAGCCCTACGGCCCCCTGACAGGCACACTGGTCCCCCCCTGCATCTCTCACGCTGTTGCCATCATTGAGGCTCTCGCAGCTGCCGAGCAGGGTGTTAAGAACATCACAGTCGGCTATGGCCAGCTGGGCAACCTGGTTCAGGACGTTGCCGCTATCCGCTCCCTCGAAGAGCTGACCGAGGAGTATCTTGCTCGCTTCGGCTACACCGGCGTTCATGTAACCACAGTATTCCATCAGTGGATGGGCGGCTTCCCCGCCGACGAGGCAAAGGCCTTCGGCGTTATCTCCTGGGGTGCTGCAACAGCTGCTCTGGCAAAGGCAACAAAGGTTATCGTAAAGACTCCTCACGAGGCTGCCGGCGTTCCCACAAAGGAAGCCAACGCTCAGGGTCTGCGCGCTACAAAGCAGGTAGTAAACATGCTCTACGATCAGTCTGTAGTAGGTCCCAGAGTCGAGGCCGAGATGTCTATCATTAAGCATGAAACACGCTGCATCCTCGACAAGTGCCTCGAGCTGGGCCACGACGACATCATCCTCGGCGCTATCGCAGGTATCAACGCAGGCATTATCGATATCCCCTTC
>JAFQVZ010000251.1 GCA_017407765.1 Clostridia bacterium
GTATGTGAAAACATAATTTACAAAAAATACGCTTGTTATTGCACCGACTATGCCGTAAAAATATCCTTCCGTCATCCTTGAAATAATAAAAACGGCAAGTAAAAAGACCATAGAAACGTAGGTCCCTTCCTTGTAGATCATTTCAAGAATCAGGCAGAACAACGTTGCCAACACAAGCATATAGATCGTGATAAACGTATCTTTAACCGAAAACACAATCTTCTTATTTGTTTTTTTGTTATTCACGAAAAAACCACACCTTTATACTTTATATTCTATCTGTTTTAGCGCTAATTTTTTGTTAAGATTTATCTTTAAGATTTTTATTTTAATCGGCTCAGACAATAAGCGGCGTTTCACCGGGCGCGTTGACTCTTCTTCAGCATAATGCTATAATAATTTATGAAAGGAGATGATCAAATGAAATATATTGCAAACAGACGCAATCTTTTCCTGACCCTTCTTGCCGTTCTTCCCATATTCACCTTTCCTGTCAGGCACAGCTGCTCGTTTTATATTCCCCTTCTGTTTATGCTTATCTTTGCCGTCGTCCACTGGGCATACAACACGGTTATCCCCGAATATACACCTTCCGAAGAAGACCTTGCCAAGCGTGAAAAAGCCGCTCTGGCCATACTTCGCTTCCGACAGATCAACTTTTCACGTTTCGGTCCCATCGGCTTCATGCCCACTCAGAATATAAAGCCGGTCAACTTCTTTGCCGCTCCCGTTATTATAACATGGCTTTCTGTTTTCGCCTCATATTTTTTCACCCTTCTCGCTGCCCGCGAGCCGGTCAGACGCGAGGTAAGCTTTTATGATTTCACCGCTCCATACATCCTGACCGTCATCGGCCTTTTCATAACCGTCCTGTGCGATATCCTTCTTGCCCACCCGGGCAGGAATAGCAAGGCCGTAAAAGGCATTATCTTCACCCTGGCAGGCATCGGCATATTTATGATATGGTTCTCATGCCTGACAGCTTAACACATAAAAAAGCATCCGCCCAAAATGATGGGCGGATGTTTCTTTTTGGCGGGCTGCAGACCTTTTTCTCACTACAGAATATCAATATATTCGCCGGCCAGAGCCTTATTCATGCTTCTGACAGCGCAGAACTTGCCGCACATGGAACAGCTGTCCTCATGCTCGGGCGCACGAAGGATGAAGCCAGGTCAAAATTGTGCATCATCGGCCCTGAGCCCTGTCCCAGATCGAGCATCGCAGCCAGCGCGCCGGAAATATACTCCTTTGCTCTGCGAACCGCTTCGGCAAGGCTATATCCCTTGGCAAGATTGGACGCAATGGCGCTCGAGAGCGTACAGCCCGTGCCATGCGTATTGGTGTTATCAATGCGCTTGCCCTCAAACCAGGTCAGCTGGCCGTCTGCATAAAGCAGATCGTTTGCATCGTTGACACTGTGGCCGCCTTTAAGCAGAACAGCGCAATGATAGCTGTCGCCGATTTGCTTTGCGGCGGTCTGCATATCCTCTTTTGTTTTTATGGTGCATCCCGAGAGGACCTGTGCTTCAGGGATATTCGGCGTAACGAGCGCCGCGATGGGCAGCAGCTCTTTAGTAAGGGTCTTTACCGCGTCGTTTTTCATCAAAGCGGAACCGGAGGTTGCGACCATGACCGGATCTATTACCACATTTCTCGCGTTATAGTATCGCAGTCTGTCGGCGATAACCTCGATGAGCTCGCCGGAGGATACCATGCCTATTTTTACGGCATCGGGGAATATGTCCTCGAACACCGCATCAAGCTGCTGTTTCAGAAAATCCGGTGTCGATTCCTGAATCGCTCTTACGCCGGTCGTGTTCTGAGCCGTCAGTGCCGTGACCGCACTCATGGCATAAACACCATTCATGGTCATTGTTTTCAAATCTGCCTGAATACCGGCGCCTCCACTGCAGTCGCTTCCCGCAATGGTCAATGCTGTTTTCATTTTCATAGAAATACTCCTTTCGTTCTTCAGCATCGTTTTATATAGCGGCATAAGGTGGTGCCCCCAATCTGCCGCTTATTTCACTCAGATCAGCGCAAGCTCATGTGCTCTTGCTTTCAGTTCTTCTGCCGCCCTTTTCGGGTCGTCTGCCTTCATGATCGCCGATACTACGCAAATGCCGGCAATCGGGATACCGGCGAGGACATCAATGTTGCCCTTATTGAGCCCGCCGATGGCATTTGCGGGAATGGGTACCGCATTACAGATATCACGAAGGGTATCGGTGGAAGTAAGGACCGTCTTTACCTTAGTCGTTGTGGGATAGATCGCGCCTACCCCAAGATAATCTGCCCCCTGCTCGCAGGCTTCCTTTGCCCAGGGAACCGTCTTGGCCGTTGCGCCGACGATCTTATCGTCACCCATCAAGCGTCTTGCGGCGGCAACCGGCATATCCTCGGCTCCCACATGAACGCCCTCTGCATCCACCGCAAGTGCAACATCCACACGGTCATCAATGATCAGCGGTATGTTATAGCGCTGTGCGATCGCGTGCACTTTGCGGGCAAGCTCGATATACTCACGCGTGCTTCTGTTTTTCTCACGGAGCTGGAGAAGGGTCACGCCGCCTTTAAGAGCCTGCTCCACACGGCAGAGGAATTCTTCCTCGGTGTAGTTCGTGCTGTCGGTTATAAAATATAGGCTCGGGTCAAATTTTCTCATTTTAAGTTCCTCACACATACAGATAATCGTTCAGAACCGGCTGCAGACCTTCTTCGGCCATATCTCTATACATGGCTTTAAAGCTGCGGTTATCGTCGATCTCAAACTGCTCGTCACCCTTAGCGCCATCATCTTCCTTGCCGGTATACTTGCTTTCGTGGTCGCCGATGCCGGTGGAAACGCCTGCCGAGACCTTGGTGGCAGCGATCTTTACGATGCCGTTTCTGAACCCGGCGCTTTCGCGGGAAGACACGGTGATACCCACAAAGGGCAGGAAAATGCGGTAGGCGCAAAGTATCTGGCAAAGCTGCTTTTCGCCCACATCCTGAGGATTGATCGTGTCATTGTTTATGATCGGACGCAGCCTCGGGCATGA
>JAFQVZ010000252.1 GCA_017407765.1 Clostridia bacterium
AAAGAGGCCAAAGAGGTAAGATGCTGTGATATCGGCATAGATGTATGCGGCGAAGCCAAGCTCTACTGTCTGCCGCAGGTGTCGGCTTATATAGGAGCCGATATAGTTGCCGGAGTGCGTGTCTGCGATATGGAGAACGAGAAGGGCAACGCCCTTTTTATCTATATCGGAACCAATGGCGAGATCGTACTGGCAAGTGGAGGCAGGCTGCTGTGCTGTTCATGCGCTGCGGGCCCTGCTTTGGAGGGTGCCAATATAAGCTGCGGCATGCGTGCGGCAGAGGGTGCCGTAGAGGAAATAGAGATTTTTGAAGATAAAACCGACTTGAAGGTTATCGGAGATGTGCATCCGCTGGGACTGTGCGGAAGCGGCATTCTTGCTGCTGTGCGAGAGCTGCTCGATAAAGGCTATGTCAAGCCGTCGGGAGTTTTTGTAACAAAGAGCACAGAAGGCCCTGGCAGCGACAGCCGCCTTATTCTTCAGGGCGTCAAACGAGCCTTTGCTCTTAATGATAATATGCTGATAACGCAGGATGATGTAAGGCAGGTCCAGCTTGCCAAAGGAGCGATCCTTTCGGGATTTACAGCTCTGCTCAACAAGGCCGGAATTGGTATGGATGACCTTGATAAAGTTCTTATTGCAGGTCAGTTTGGCGCACATCTGCCGGCACATTCACTTGTGGGTGTGGGCATACTTCCCGGCGAGGTAAAGGATAAGCTTGTATATGTAGGCAACTCGTCGAAGACGGGTGCATATATGGCGCTTATGTCCCATAAGGAAAAGAAAAGAATGGAAGAGCTTGCTCTTAAGATGGAATACATGGAGCTTGCAGAAACCGAAGGATACGAGAACCTGTTTGCGGGATGCATGATCTTCCCGAAGAAATAAATAAGGCCTTAGGAGAGAATACATATGGAAAAAGAAAAACTGTTTGCGGCCATTGCTGAAAATGTAGTTGAAATGGAAGAAGATATCGTTGAAGAGCTGTGCAATCAGGCTCTGAACGAAGGATATGACGCTGCCGAAACGATCAATGGCGGCCTTATTCCGGGCATGGACAAGGTAGGCGAGCTTTATGAGAGCGGCGAATATTTCCTGCCCGAAGTCCTTACAGCCTCTTATGCCATGAATGTTGGTATTGACGTTCTTAAGCCTCATATCAGGCAGGAAACAACGGGAGAAAAGATCCGTGTGGTCATCGGTGTTGTTGAGGGCGATACACATGATATCGGCAAGAATCTCGTAAAGATCATGAGCGAGTCGGGCGGATTTGAAGTATACGATCTCGGCCGTGATGTACCTCTTGCTGAGTTTGTCGACAAGGCTGAAGAGGTAGGGGCTGACTTTATCTGCCTCTCTACACTTATGACGACCACTATGGGCGGAATGAAGACGGTTATTGATATGCTTTCTGAGCGCGGAATCCGCGACAAATACAAGGTCATGATCGGTGGCGGCCCCATCTCGCAGAAGTTTGCCGATGATATCGGCGCTGATGCCTATACGACCGATGCTTCTTCGGCAGTAAAGATGATGAAAGAGATCAAGGGGGTAAAATAAGCCATGGATATTATTGCAAAATATCTTAACGGCCTTGAAGTTCCCAAAGACGAGCTTTCGAGCATCGAACGCACGACCCTTTACGGACAGGGAAAAGAGGTCGACCGCATCCCCGCAAGCCTTGACGGCGGCGAGACCATGTCCTATCTGATCGGTGCGGGAATGGATGAATATTATTTCTCGTCGGAGATCATGTGTCAGGTAGAAGAGTATATCCATAATAAGTTTGGTTCTGACGGCGCGGGAATCTCCACCTCGCTCAGAGGTATGGCTGAAGCCATGGGATCGGAGATCAAGTATACAAAAAATAATGTGGCTCAGCTTGCAAAGCCTGCGCTCAGGCTTAAGGATGCCGAGCATGCAAAGCTTGTCGATGTCGACAAGGACGGCCGCCTGCCCATTATTCTTGATGCTGTCAGAAAGGTTAAAGAGCGTCTTGGCGACCGTGTTTCGGTCAGTGCATCGGTAACCGGCCCGCTGTCTATTGCGGCAATGACGGTCGGAACCGAAAACCTGCTTATCGGCATGATAAAGAGCCCCGACAAAGTGCATCAGCTTATGGAGATCATTGTCGAGAACAATAACCGACTCATTAAGCGTCTTGTCGAGATGGGGGTCAGCATTGGTTTCCCCGATCCCGTCAGCTCCACATCGCTTATCAGTGTCGAGCAGTACCGTAAGTTCTCGCTGCCCTATTTCAAAAAGAATGTCGATTATGTCAAGAGCATCGGCGGAGGCTGCGGCCTTCATATCTGCGGCACCAGCCGAGCTTTGTGGGAAGATCTCAGAGATACGGGCATCGGAGCTTTCAGCCTTGACAATGTCGAGAGCCTTGAAGAGGCAAAGGCAGTTCTCGGAGGCAAAATGGGTATTCAGGGAAATGTACCTCCTGTCGAGGTAATGAAGCTTGGCACACCCCACGATGTTCTGCGTTCTTCACGTGATTGCATCCGTCAGGGCTGGGATTCGCCTAACGGCTTCACCCTTACATCGGGCTGCCAGATGCCTCCCAATACTCCTGAAGAAAACATGCAGGCACTTATGGATGCGGCACGCATTTTCGGCCGCTGGCCTGTCGATCCCGAAATGCTTATAGACTAAATAATCGATCCCCCGAGGACACTCTCGGGGGATCTGCTTGGCGGCTTAAGCCAAATAAACCCCCGGTTCTACCGGGGG
>JAFQVZ010000253.1 GCA_017407765.1 Clostridia bacterium
AGTTTGTCTTTGTTGTCGGACCTTCCGGCTCGGGCAAATCCACGCTTATCAAAATGCTGACTGCAGAGCTTGCGCCCGATGAGGGAAAGGTCATGCTCAACGGCTTCGATGTAGGTTCGCTCAGGCGTAAGGATATCCCTTATCTGCGCAGGACCATCGGAGTTGTTTATCAGGATTTCCGCCTCATCGAAAACAAAACGGTGTATGAGAATGTTGCTTTTGTTATGAGAGCTGTCGGCGCGCCGGCAAGGATCATCAAAAAGCGCGTGCCTTATGTTCTTGAACTGGTAGGACTCAAGAATAAATCACGCAGGCTGCCGCACCAGCTTTCGGGCGGCGAGCAGCAGCGTGTTGCCATAGCCAGAGCGCTGGTCAACAACCCCGACGTTATAATCGCAGACGAGCCTACAGGCAACCTCGACCCCTCGCGTTCGGTCGAACTGATGATGCTCCTTGAGAAGATTAACGGCCTGGGAACTACCGTGCTTGTAGTTACGCATGAAAAAGAGCTTGTAAATCAGCTCAACAGACGAGTAATAACCATTGAGCGAGGCGTGGTTATCAGCGACAGAACCGGTGGGTACTACTTAGATGATAACGACGAAGATTAAAAACCTTAATATCGGCTATTTTATAAAAGAAGGCCTCGTGGGCATCAAGCAGCACGGGCTTATGAGTTTTGCGGCGGTGACAGTCATCGCCGCATGCCTTTTGATAGTCTCGACCTTTGGTCTGATAGCATATAACATCGACCTGCTGATCGATGGGCTGGCATCTCAGAACGAGATCGCAGTTTTTGTCGATGAGGCGCTTTCGCGTGAGGAGGCACAGGCGCTTCAGCAAGCCTTTGAATCCATAGCAAATGTCGAAGAGGTCACATTTATAACCAGAGAGCAGGCATTTGACAACTATCTCGAGACGATGGGTGAAGATGCGTATATCATGGAAGATCTGAGGGAAGATAACCCTCTGCGCGACGAATACAGGATTGTTATGAAGGATGTTTCGCTTCATGACGAAACTGTCGATCAGCTCAAGGCTGTGTCGGGCGTTGCTTCCACAAACAGCGAAAAGGAGATCTCGGACAGGCTCATTCAGATGAAGAGCATCGTCAATGCTGTTTCCTATACCCTGATCGCTCTGCTGGGTGCGGTATCCATCTTTATCATCTCCAACACCGTAAGGCTGGCCATGTTTGCCCGCCGCGAGGAGATTTCCATTATGAAGATGGTCGGCGCCACCGACGGCTTTATCCGTGCCCCCTTTGTTATCGAGGGCATGACGCTTGGCCTTCTGGCCGGACTGGTCTCTTTTGGTGTTGAATGGGTCGTATATGACTATATCACCGAAAAGCTTGTTGAGAGCTCGGGTCTTTTCTCGATGATAGCCTTTGAGGAGATCTGGAGAATGATGCTTCCCTTGATGCTTGGGGCCAGCGTTGTCATCGGTATCCTCGGCAGTGTCCTGACCATCAGAAAGTTCTTGAGGGTATGATAACAATGGCAAACAATTACGAAAAAAAACAGAGAAGAACACGCAGGCTGGCGGCTGTAGTTGCCGGTCTGCTGGCATTTCTGATGATAGCATCCACTGTAATGGGTGCGATCTCGGCGTCGGCAGTGTCGCAGGCAACGGTAAATGCCCTTAAAGACCAGCTTTCGTCGGTCACGACGAAAAAGAAGAATGCAAAAAAGGAGCTTGCTTCCATTCAGAGCCAGAAGAGCTCGATCCTCGCCGAGATCGAAAAGCTCGATGCGGCTATTGAAGCGGCTGCCGAAGAGATCGAGGTCCAGCAGCAGCTCATTACCGAGCTTGAAAGCCTTATCGAAATAAAAGAGCTGGAGCTGGCCGAGAGCCAGCAGAAGGAAGAAACTCAGTATGCCAAGCTCAAGGATCGCGTGCGTTTTATGCATGAAAACGGCTCGATGAGCTATCTCTCCATTCTGCTTTCCAGCGACGATTTCGCCGATTTCCTTTCGCGTTACGAGATCGTTTCACAGATATCCAAATACGATAAGAATCTTTTTGAAGAGCTTAAAGCTCTCAAAGAGCAGATCGCTGAGCAGAAGGCTTCGCTTGAGGCCGACCATGCCGATGCGGTCACTATCAAGGCGTCGATGGACGAGAACAAGAGAAATCTTGAGGTCCAGTTCAACGAGCGAAATGCTCAGATGAAGAAGGTCGAAGAAGCAGAGGCTGAGGCAAAGGCCCAGTATGCCGAGATCGCTCAGGAAGAGGATAAGATCACGGCGGCTGTGCAGAAGGCGGTCAGGGAACTGGCGGCTCAGAGCAGCAGCACTTATGTCGGCGGCAATATGATGTGGCCGCTTCCTGCAGCCAACAACGTAATCACCTGCAAATACGGCATGAGGACTCATCCTATCACAGGTGTTTATAAGCTGCATACGGGTATAGACCTTCGCGCCTCTACCGGAACAAAGATCTATGCGGCCAATGCAGGCACGGTCATCAAGGCTACATACAGCTCTGCATACGGCTATTATGTCGTTGTCAACCATGGCGGCGGAACCTCTACACTTTATGCGCACATGTCAAAGATGGCGGTAAAGAACGGACAGAAGGTGTCGCAGGGCACAGTTCTGGGATATGTAGGGTCGACCGGTTATTCTACGGGACCTCATCTGCACTTTGAGGTTATCAAAAACGGTAACTATGTAAATCCCGTCACCATGTATCCCAATTTCAAGGTAGTTTATAAGTAATAGGCGGCAAAAAACAAAATGAAGAAAAAAAGAACAGTGCCAATGGGAACCTGCCTTATGCTTGTGTTCCTTGCGGTGGTCACAACAGCAAATATCTGTGTTTTCGGCATGACCGAATTTTACAACAACAAACTGGGAAGCCTTCAGGCCAAGACGGAAGATTACAAGCGTCTTGAAGAGCTTGTCGGTGTGGTGGATAAGCACTATGTCGGCGAATATGAGTTCGAAGATGCGATGGACGGCATCCTTGCCGGATATATGGCGGGCGTAGGCGACAAGTGGTCGGGCTATTATACTCAGGAAGAGTATGAGGCTCTGCTCGAAATGAACGAAAACAGTTATGTGGGCATTGGTGTCACGATCTCGACAGAGGAGGCAAACGGCTATGCCGTAACCGCTGTCACCAACGATTCGCCCGCACAGCAGGCCGGGATCAAGCCCCTTGATGTCATTATCGAGGTAGACGGCGTGTCTACCGATACATTCGCAAATTATTCCGAGCTTGTAGCTGTGGTCAGAGGTGAAGAGGGAACCGTGGTCAACATCGGCGTTCGCCGCGGCACCGAGATCCTGCACTTCGATATCACACGTGCAGCTCTCTTTAATCCCGGCGTTGAGGTTGAGATGCTCGGCGAGATCGGCTATGTTTATATTGCCGGTTTTGATAAGAATGTCGATGTAGAGTTTGCCGAGAAGGTAAACGGCCTTATCAACGACGGCGCAAAGGCGCTGGTGTTTGATGTAAGGCTCAACGGCGGCGGATATGTGGACGTTATGAGCAATATGCTCGATCTGCTTCTGCCCGAAGGCACCATCATTACAATGAGCGATAATAAGGGCCAGACCACCGAATATCGTTCGGCCGAAGGCCAGATAGATATGCCCATGGTGGTGCTCACCAATGAATATTCAATAAGTGCAGCCGAGTTCTTTGCGGCAGTCCTTCAGGAATACGGCGTTGCAACGGTCGTCGGCGACAAGACCACAGGCAAGGGTTATGCACAGACTCTGATCCCCCTTACTGAGGGTGCCGTCAATCTGTCGACACTTAAGTATTATACCCCCAAGGGCGTAAGTCTTGCCAATGTCGGCATTACACCGGATATTGAAATAAGCCTTTCCGAAGAAGCGCTTTATAACTTCTACACACTGGCTCCCGAGGAGGATGCCCAGCTCATGAAGGCTGTTGAGCTGCTCAAGGACGAGCTTGGCATTGTCGACGAGCCCGTCAATGACATTCCTGCTGAGGGCGAAGAGATAACAGGCGATGAGGATCAGCCTGCCGACGAATAAAAATTATATATTTGCTTGCTTCAGGCAGGGAAGAGAAAGGATTTTCTCTACCTGCCTTTAAGCATAAGTTGGGGCAGTGTTCTTGACAGATAATTGCCTTCATAATATAATAAATCGAATGTGGATATTAAAATCCGGTACGGGAGCGAGAGCTTATAATGCAGAAACCCATGAAGATGACCCTTGCGACTCTGAAGGCTCTCAAGGATGAGCTGGAATATCGCAGAACAGTAGAGCGGTACGAAGCCGAAGAAGAGCTCAGGCTGGCAAGAAGTTATGGCAACCTTTCGGAAAATGCCGAATACGATGCAGCCAAGGAATGGATAATGGATATTGAGCATCGCATTGCTGAGCTGGAAGCTTTTATTGCAAATGCGGTTATAATCGAAGCACCCGTCGATACAGAAACAATTGTTGATGATAAAAACAACAGATAAATAAATTAAAATACAAGACAGGAGCGAACTTAAATGCAGAAAGTTGAGAAAATGACCCTTGCGACCCTGAATGACCTCAAGGCGGAGCTGGAATATCTCAAGACAGAGCGCAGCGACGAAGTTGCAGAACAGATCAAGATCGCCAGAGGTTACGGCGACCTTTCGGAGAACAGCGAATACGACGAGGCTAAGAATGAGCAGGGCAAGCTCTATTCCCGCATCGCCGAGCTGGAATACATCATTGCAAACGCAGTTATTATCGAAGAGCCTCTTGGCACAGACACTACTGTCGGCCACGGCAGCAAGGTAGTCATCAAGTTTGATGAAGAAGACGAAGAAGAGGCATATACCATCGTAGGTACACGCGAAGTTGATCCTCTTGAGGGCAAGATCTCGGATGCTTCCCCCATCGGCAAGGCCATCGTTGGCAAGGGTGCAGGCGACCGTTTTGTCGTCGAGGCTCCCAACGGCCACATGGCAGGCGTTATCATTTCGGTCACAAGATAAAAGGAGATAGGAAATGAGCACAGAAGTTGAAAGAAACGAGCAGCTGGAAGTCTCCGGCGAAGAGCTGAACGAGCTTCTGCAGATCCGCCGCGACAAGCTGTCCAAGCTGCAGAGCGAAGGCAAGGACCCCTTTACCATCACAAAGTATGATGTAACAGCATACAGCAAGACAACAAAAGATAACTTCGAGACAATGGAAAACCAGACAGTCTCGATGGCCGGCCGCCTTATGTCGATGCGTGACATGGGCAAGGCTTCTTTCTGCGACCTGCAGGATAAGGAAGGCCGCATCCAGCTTTATGTCAAGGTCGACGAGCTGGGCGCAGACGGATATGAGCAGTTCAAGAAGTTCGACATCGGTGACATCGTCGGCATCAAGGGCTTTGTGTTCCGCACACGCCGCGGTGAGATATCCATCCATGTTCAGGAGATCACACTGCTGAGCAAGTCGCTCAAGCCCCTGCCTGAGAAGTTCCATGGCCTGACAAATGTAGATCAGCGCTATCGTCAGCGTTATGTTGACCTTATCATGAATCCCGAAAGCCGCGACACATTCATCAAGCGTTCCAAGATCATCGCTTCGATCCGCCGCTTCCTCGATAATAAGGGCTTCCTTGAAGTTGAAACACCCATGCTGGTCTCCAACGCAGGCGGCGCTGCCGCACGTCCCTTTGAGACACACTTCAATGCTCTCAACGAGGACCGTAAGCTGCGTATCTCCCTCGAGCTGCCTCTTAAGAGACTTATTGTCGGCGGCCTTGACAGAGTTTATGAGATCGGCCGCGTTTTCCGTAACGAAGGTGTCGACACACGTCATAATCCCGAGTTCACACTGATGGAGCTCTATCAGGCATACACCGATTATCACGGCATGATGGACCTGACAGAGGAGATGTACCGTCACGTTGCTCAGGAGGTCCTTGGCACAACAACTATCGTATTCAATGGCGTAGAGATGGATCTGGGCAAGCCCTTTGCCCGCGTCACAATGCTGGATGCCGTTAAGCAGTATTCCGGTGTAGACTTCAACGAGATCAAGAGTACCGAAGAGGCACGCGAGGTCGCCAAGGCTCACAAGATCGAGTTTGAAGAGCGTCACAAGAAGGGCGACATTCTTAACCTCTTCTTCGAGCACTATGTTGAAGAGCATCTGGTCCAGCCCACATTTGTTATGGATCATCCTGTTGAGATCTCTCCCCTTACAAAGAGAAAGCCCGATGCTCCCGACTATGTCGAGCGCTTCGAGTTCTTTATGAACGGCTGGGAGATGGCAAATGCCTACTCCGAGCTGAACGACCCCATCGACCCGCGCGCACGTTTTGCCGCACAGGAAGAGCAGTTTGCAGCCGGCGACGACGAGGCAAACCACACAGATGAAGACTTCCTCAATGCTCTTGAGATCGGTATGCCTCCCACGGGCGGCATCGGCTACGGCATTGACCGTATGTGCATGCTGTTCACCGACTCGCAGGCGATCCGCGACGTTCTGCTGTTCCCCACAATGAAGACACTGGGCGGCGAGAAGAAGGTCGAGCGTGCCGCTGCTCCCGCAGCTCAGGCAGCAGAGACAGCCGAGGCTGCTCCCGTTGAGGAAGTTCCCGCAGAGCCCGAAGTTATCGACTTCTCCAAGGTCGAGATCGAGCCTCTGTTTGCCGACATGGTAGACTTTGAGACATTCTCCAAGTCCGACTTCCGCGCAGTAAAGGTAAAGTCCTGCGAGGCAGTCAAGAAGAGCAAGAAGCTGCTGCATTTCGTTCTGGATGACGGCACAGGCACCGACCGCGTTATCCTCAGCGGCATCCATGCTTATTATGAGCCCGAAGAGCTGGTAGGCAAGACACTGATCGCCATCACAAATCTGCCTCCCAGAGCTATGATGGGCATCGATTCCTGCGGTATGCTGCTCAGCGCCATCCACACAGAGGAAGGCGAAGAGAAGCTCCACCTGCTGATGGTCGACGACCACATCCCCGCAGGCGCAAAGCTCTATTAATTGAAAAGTACATATTTTGCCCCCGACGTCGTGTCGGGGGCATTTTGTTTGTGGTATAATGAGAAAAAAGGAGGAGGAATAGATGAAAAATACAAATAAATGTCCCAAGTGCGGAAGCAGTGATATAGTCAGATTTGACGGTTATGCGGGGGCCCATGGCGCGGGCAACAACATCATGGTGGGTATGACTGTGTTTTCGGCAGTCAATGTCAACCGATACATCTGCTGCAGCTGCGGATATACCGAAGAATGGATAGATAAAGAAGATATCGAAAAGGTAAAACACAGCAGAAAGGCAATAAGATGAGCAGGAAAAAATCGTTTGGATTTATGTGGGTGCCCATTGGACTTGTCCTTATATGTTTTGTGTCGGGAATTGCCCTTTTGTGGCTGGGCATAGACCGAAAAGCAGAGCTTGACGCCAGAATAAAAGGCTATACACAGGCAGAAGGTTATTTTGCAGATGTCGAGATCTACAATGTCGATAAAGACGGGAAGGTTACGTATACACTTTTATATTCATTCGAGGCAGATGGAAAAGAATATACGGCGCGCACCGACTTCGGCACGGAGGCTGTGCCCGATATCGGATATGCAAACACGGTTTATTATGATCCTGATGAACCGGCAAACAATGTTGTGGGTGAGGTGAGAGGACCCGAGATGACCATAGCCATGGGAATCTTTTTTATTCTCGGCTCGTCGGTGTTTATATTTATAGGTCTTTCGGTATGGGGTCTTTTTGATAAATGCAGCTTCAATATGACCGATATTTTCATCGGATTCGTGGTGCTTATTATGGGTATGGGAGGCATTTATATCATAACGGAAGGGTTTTCGCTGAGAGTGCTGTTTATGCTGGCAGGACCTTTCGGGATCATTCCGGTTTTGTTTATGCTTATGGGTGTGCATCTTATATGCAGAGGTGTTTTTCACAAAAACCAAAAGGGGAGAAAACAATAATCCATATGTTTTCTTAATTGCATCTTTTTTAGGACCGTGATATAATTCCTTGGAAATGTATGAATGCGTTTCAAAACTATTTAAAGAGGTGCTTTATGAGCTTTTTGTTCGAAGGACTTTTGGCTGTTACATGGAAGCAGATAGTCATGTATGCGGTCGGTGTGGTCCTTATCTATCTGGCTATCAAAAAAGGCTATGAGCCTTCGCTGCTGCTGCCTATGGGCTTTGGCGCGATCCTTGTAAATCTGCCCTTCTCCGGTGTTCTTAATCAGAACATTGAAGGTATTGGCGAAGTTCAGGGTATCATTGAATGGCTTTACGACATCGGTATCGAGGCATCCGAGGCCATGCCGCTGCTGCTGTTTATCGGTATCGGCGCCATGATCGACTTTGGTCCTCTGCTCTCCAATCCCCGCATGTTCCTTTTCGGCGCTGCCGCTCAGTTCGGTATTTTCTTTGTTATCCTTGTAGCGGTAATGCTCGGCTTTGATCTCAAGGATGCCGCATCTATCGGCATCATCGGTGCAGCCGACGGCCCCACAGCTATTCTCGTTTCTCAGGTGCTTAAGTCCAGGTATGTAGGCCCTATTGCAGTCGCTGCATATTCCTACATGGCCCTGGTTCCCATTATCCAGCCTATCGCCATCAAGGCCGTAACAACAGAAGAAGAGAGAAAGATCCGCATGGCTTATAACCCCGCAAACGTCACAAGAGGCCTGCGTATTTCGTTCCCCGTTATCGTAACCGTAATTGCCGGTTTTATTGCCCCTCAGTCGGTAGCGCTGGTAGGATTCCTGATGTTCGGAAATTTGCTTCGCGAATGCGGCGTTCTTAACAGCCTTTCCGAGGCTGCTCAGAATATGCTTGCGAATCTGATCACTCTGCTGCTTGGTATCACTATTTCCTACAGCATGGTTGCCGAGCAGTTCGTAAATGTCGAAACTCTGCTTATCATGGGCCTTGGCCTGCTGGCATTTGTTTTCGACACAGTTGCCGGCGTATTCTTCACAAAGTTCCTTAACCTTTTCTCCAAAGAGAAGATGAATCCCATGGTTGGTGCTGCAGGCATTTCGGCGTTCCCCATGTCTTCGCGAGTTATTCAGAAGCTGGGTCAGGAGGCCGACAGCCAGAACTTCCTGCTGATGCACGCAGTAGGCGCCAATGTATCGGGTCAGATCGCTTCGGTGCTTGCCGGCGGTATGATCCTCAACCTGGTGCCTCAGCTGATTTTCTAAGGACGTAAGGAGGATATAATTATGGCAGAAACATTTTTCGGAATACTTGAAGGATTTGGGATCGATCCCGTAGCACTTGCGCTTGCATCCAAGCTTATGGTCCAGGGTATGTTCGGCATCATGGTCGTTATGGCGGTCATTTCGGGCATCGTATCCTGCATCACAAAGATCAAAAGATAAATAACTGCAATTTGGGCCCCGAGATTTTCGGGGCCCGTTTTTTGTGCTATAATAGCTGCAATATTACTGTATAGGGAGGGTCTGTGTGAATAACTGGTTTACTGTAGAACAGATAGATAAAGATACCTATGCCATAAGTGAATATGGTCATTGGGAAGAGCCGCACTCGTATCTGCTGCTGGGGGAAGAACAGGCGGTCATTATAGACACCGGCCTGGGAGTGGCTGACATCAGAAAAGAAGCTGAAGAAATAACCGGCCTGCCAATTTCGGCAGTTACCACCCATGTCCATTGGGATCATATCGGAGGTCATGGGCTGTTTGACAGCTTTGCTGTGCATGAAAACGAGATCTCGTGGATAAACGGAGGTTTTCCTCTCCCGCTAAGTATGGTCAGGCGCGATCTTGCGCGGCCGCCCCGAGGCCTGCCTGAAGGCTTTGATGAAAACACATATAAAGTGTTTCAGGGCGAGCCTTCGCGCATCCTCAGAGATGGGGACATTGTTGATCTTGGCGGCAGACAGCTCAGAGTTATCCATACGCCGGGTCATTCACCGGGACACTGCTGTTTTTATGAAGAGGCGAGAGGGTATCTTTATTCGGGAGATATTGCATATATGGGGTGTCTTTATGCCTTCTATCCCTCTACCGATCCCAAGGCATTTTATCAGTCGATAAAGAAGCTTGAGGGCCTCGAGATAACTAAGATCCTTCCCGGTCATCATTCACTTGTGGTGTCAAATAGTATTATATGCGATATTTCAAAAGGATTTGCCATGATAGAGCAAAACGGAGGCCTTGCTCAGGGCAGGGGAGAGTTCGATTTCGGCTGCTTTAAGATACATATCTGACGAGTGAAAAAATTTTCGGAAAAATGAATAAAACACTTGCATATTCATTCACGCTGTGCTAATATATATTCACAACAAAAACTAAATCCATTTATGGAGGAATATATTATGAATCTGCACAAGAAGAATATCAAGAAGGTCGTTCTGGCATATTCCGGCGGTCTCGATACATCCATTATCATTCCCTGGCTCAAGGAAAACTATGATAACTGCGAAGTTATCGCTGTATGCGGCGACGTAGGTCAGGGCACCGAGCTTGACGGCCTCGAAGAAAAGGCCATTGCAACAGGTGCTTCCAAGCTTTATATTGCAGACCTCAAGGAAGAGTTCGTTAATGAATATATTATGCCCGCTGTCAAGGCCGGCGCAAAGTATGAAGACTATCTGCTGGGCACAGCTTTTGCA
>JAFQVZ010000254.1 GCA_017407765.1 Clostridia bacterium
AAGCTTGAAGACGGCGACGAGATATACATGGTCTACAGCATGACCATGGGTGAAGACATCGGCGGATCGTGGGCCAACAACGACAAGAGAGTGGCCGCAGTTGAGTTCAGCGAAGGCGCTCTTTCGCCCGGCTTTGACCCCGATGTCCACGAGTACACCCTGACTCTGGAGGAGGGCACCGACAGCGTCGTTGTCACGCCCGAAGCGGTCAACAAGAACTTCCAGGTCCACACCTTCTCGGAGGGTGATGAATACAAGAGAACAAGCGCGATCCCGGTGGAAGACGGCACAGAGATCAAGGTGATCTGCGGCGATCCCGAGTGGCCTTCGATGAACGGAGGAGATTGGGGAAGCGCAGATGAGGTCCCTGCCGAAACATATACCTTTACCGTCAGCATGGCAGCGGCTGAAACATCCGATCCCTGCAGCCTTATCTCCCTTGAGGTGGCTGTGGGCGGAAACTCGGTCGAAAATGCCGCAAATCAGGCCCTTACTCCCGATTTTGACGGCAGCATCACCGAATATTCCACAGATATCCTTGATTATCAGAGCGACAAGAACCAGCGCTTTGTATGGGTGAAGGCAGACCTGCCTGATGGGGCTGCAGCCAAAGCCAAGTGTGAGGCATCTGACGAGATTAACCTGACTGACGGCGAGTGGGCAGTTCTGCAGGTAAAGGGAGGATATTTCTGGAACCCTACCTACAGCGGTCCGCTGGTCACCGGAAAGTATAATGAACTGATAATCACCGTATCGGCTGATGGCGCAGAGGATAAAGAATATACTGTAACCATCCCCATGCAGCCCGATGTTGAGAATCAGAGCCTCGTTTGGGATACAAACCTTGAGGATAAGGTTTATTTTACAAAGAACGATGAAGATGCGGTCCTCATTGCAGAGGCACAGCATAAAAACCGCCCTCTTGAATGTGAGGATGAGATAACATATCAGTGGTACAGGAGCGAAGACGGCAGTAATGAAGCAGGAACCGCCATCGAAGGTGCAGAGTATGCTTCCTATAAGCCTTTGGTATCGGAGGCAGGTAAGGCCTTTTATTATTCTGTAGCTTCCTGCGAAGGACTTGAAAGCATTACAAGTAATGTTATCGAGGTCACTGTCACCGATGAGGCGGCACCTCAGTCGGTCACATTGGTGTGTGATCATCCGTATACACTTGAAGATACATGGGCATCTGCCCTTGGCGGCAAGGATTATATAGCTAA
Organism: Clostridia bacterium; assembly: GCA_017407765.1. Classification (GTDB taxonomy): domain Bacteria; phylum Bacillota; class Clostridia; order Oscillospirales; family Butyricicoccaceae; genus RGIG1902. Next base: position 1,224 of record JAFQVZ010000254.1, read on the forward strand.
GGTCGGCGATGTTCTTCAGATCAGAGCTGTGGATGAAAACGGCAATGACACCCCTGTAAAATGGCTGGCGAATAGCTGTTATGGCGGTACCTTTGACACCGTGACCGGCATTTATACGATTACCGGCACTAGTTACAGCTATATTGAGGCTGTATCGCTCTATGATACATCCATGACTTCCGGAGAAAAGGCCATCGTGGTGACCGATTATACCTTCACTTCATATAACAGGAATCCCTCGGTTACTTTGGCAAATGACGGTCAGTCTTTTAAGAGTATAGCTGCCCAGGGAGGCATAAACGGTTATAATATCTGGACTTATGAGCTTTCGGATGAGAACATAGCTGAACTTGAGGCCGACCTGAGTGCCAAGCCTGTCGGTATTCAGTTCAAAGCCATGCGTCCCGGAACCATCAATGTTTCTTTTGATCTTGACCTTGATGGCGACGGAGAAGGTGACGGCAAAGGCCTTTCTGACAGCGCAGTAATGTCGATCAACGGTATTTCTGTTGAAGATGAAAGCGGCAAGCTGGGTAAGATATATCTTGAGCTTGCAAGCGGTGCGGAATTGCCCTCATGCCAGCTCAAGGCACTGTCATCCAATGCCGAAGCAGCTTTTTCGTGGTCGAGCAGCGATGAGAGCATCGCCGAAGTTGATGAAAACGGCGTTGTAACGGCAAAAAGCGTGGGTTCGGCCATTATTTCGGCAAATGACGGTACATATACCGGCGGCATAAAGGTAGTTGTAACCAGCGCCGAAAAACCCTATTTTGAGTATCTCGATTTCCAGACAAATAACTGGAACGGACTCAAGACCAATTGGACAAGCAGCACATTCAAGGCAACCGATTTCGATTATGCCGATCTTCAGCTGGCCGCGGCTTCGGTAAGCAGCCTGACGCTTAAGAATACGACTGTCTATGATACGGAGAAATATACTGCGGTTGCCGAATATATCGATGCGAACGGAAAGAGCCAGTCGGTAGTAATTAATTCCGGCGCGGCCACAGTCCTTCCCGATATTCCCTTTGATACTAATACGATCACCATCACTCTCACCGATAAGAGCGATGAAAGTAAAAACACGATTTATACCTTTGAAGTCAGCCGTCCCCGTGATACCAGCAAGGATATCGCAAATAACGGTATCACATTTATCCCTGAAGGACGCGAACTCTGGAAAGACCAGTATGACGGCAGAAGCGAAGGTGTCATGTATGTCGCAAACAGCGACGGCAGCTTTGCGCAGTATCAGGGTGTAAGTTACAGCCGACTCTATTACAGAACATATGCAATGAATGCGCTCGAGTCCTTCTCGCTGACGCTTAAGGGATCAACGGCTTATACACACCTTGCATATTCGATAGATGACGGCAAAACATGGACTTATCTCGGACAGACCGGCTCTGATGGCCTGTTGGTTTCCGGAATCACATTCCCCGAGGCATCCGATGGAGAAGCACCGGTTGCGAAGATAATGATCCGTGTTCTTGATGACAAGACATATACCGCCAATGTGAATGCAGGCCTTGACGGATTTGAAGGCACAACTCCCAATGTATATACAGTATGGGTAGAACAGGCTCCTTCTCTCGACGGAGTGTGCGATATTATCTCTGCTGATGTCAGCGTCGGCGACTGGTATCCTGAGTTTGATCGCAGCCGCACCGACTACCGTCTTGTTACAGCACCCGGAGACGAGGCGCCCATCCTTTCTTTTAAGGTATCTGAAGGTGCGGCTGTTGCTGCAGGAGAAATCGCACTTGAGCCGGATGCAGAGGGCAATTACACCCTCGATCTTACCAAGAACATACAGAAGGTAACCGTCACCTCCTCTGATGGTATGGCATCCAAGACATATTCCTTTGGCTATTCCGAACGGGTTTCCGATAAAGTTCCTGATAAGGTAGTTGATTTCCTCGTTGTAAACAGCCAGTATATCAACGGCAATGCTAACGGTTTTGGTGTGTCGCCTCAGAAGACTCTTACCGGAGGCGATGTTCTCTCGCTGGGCAATTTCGGCGGATATGTAACTTATTACTACAAAGAGGGTCTTGTAAATGATCCCGCAAATGCCTATGGCGTTGATTTTTATGTAAATGGCAACTCCTTCAAGGATTCTGCAACCGGAACAGGCCTCAGTGCTATGGAACCCGGCCAGGTATGGGTATCTGAAGACGGCGAGACATGGTATGCCCTTGCCGGTTCCGAACATTATGAAGAGGGCACCCTTTGGGATTATGCGGTTACCTATCAAAAGACGGCTACCGGAGGCACAGAATGGGAAGATAACTATGGAAACACCCATGAAAGCACCCATGGCAGAAGCTTTAAGTGGCCTGATCCTGAGATCTATACGATGAATGATCTGGCTGCAGCAGAGTCTTTCACACTCAGCGGAATCCTTCTGCCCTGTGTCGACGGAACAATAACCGGCACCGACAGTTTTAATTCTTTCTCCAAGGGAGCACGCTTCGGCTATGCCGATGTACTGATCAATGGCACAGATAATCCCTATCTTGAAAACTCCGACTATTCAAATGCAAGCAGCGGCTTTGACCTTGAATGGGCAGTAGATGAAAACGGAATGCCTGTTGATGTCGATGGTAAGGCTTTCCACTATGTAAAGGTTGTCACAGCCTCCAATATCATGGCGGGCAATACAAACGAAAAGTCCACTGAAGTCGGCTCGGTAGAACGCGCAGAAGCGCAGAGCGAGGCAGTAGGAGTTACCGATACACCGGTAGGCATCACAATCTCGGGCAGCGGAAAAGATGTTGAAGTTGCACTCAAGGCAGAGCAGCAGGTCTATACAGCTGATCTTGGCAGCATGAAGTATGTTTCTGTCAAGGTGAACGGCACTGATACAGAGGATAATATCTATATCAATAATATCCGTGTTGCCTCCGGAGAAGCTGCCGAAGGAATTAAAGTAGTTGGCGAGAAGCTGGTTCGCGTCATTGTTCAGAACGGCGATAAAGAGCCTGCGATCATCATGCTCAGGCTTACAAACGAAGCCGAAGAGGGCAGCGAGCTTATCGACGGCGTTCGTGCCGAAGTGTACGGCACCGAGCGTACGGCTGAAACAAAGGATGGCGAAAACTACTCTCTTACAATAGGCCATCGAATCGGCGAGATAGGCCTTAAGCCCATGGCCGACGCCGAAGCGGTTATTACTGTAAACGATAAGGCGATCAAAGACAGGTATCAGCTCGAAGAAGGTGAGAATGTATTTGTCATCAAAGCCGTAAAGGGCGACATCAGTCAGATCATTACACTTACTGTGACAAGAGAGGCTGCTCCCGTATCCGATAAGGATATCAGTGTATGGTTTAAGCTTCTCGGCGACGAAAAGCATGGCGAACCCGATGAAGAAAGCGGAACACACACACTTGTCGGCAATAATCTTGAAACATGGATAAAGAAGACGGCCTATGCTGTTCCCGACACATCTACTGTTCTTGATGTTCTCATCAAGGCGCTTGACGAAGCGGGAATTGATTATGTCAATGACGGCGGCAATTATGTTTCGGAGATCGATGGCCTTGGAGAATTTGATAATGGTGCACTTTCGGGTTGGATGTATACGCTTAACGGCAAGCACCCCGGCTACGGTATAATGGAACAGAGGGTAGAGGATGGTGATTACATCATCTTCCATTACACCGATGACTATACCGTCGAGGAAGGATCGAACCAGTTTGGTGATAAGGAGCATATTACGGATTCTGAATCGACAACCGATGTCAATGAACTGCCGTTTACCGATACAGAGGGTCATTGGGGTCTTGAGGCCATCAGATATGCTTATGAAAATGGGCTTATGAATGGAGTGGCAGCCGATAGGTTCGCACCCGATGAGGCCATGACTCGCGCCATGCTGGTGACCATTCTCTGGAGGTTAGAGAATCAGCCTGATGTAGAGTTTGATATGACATTTGATGATGTTGGAGCAGGGGACTGGTATACAGAGGCTGTAAGATGGGCAGCATCGGAAGGTATCGTAGAGGGATACAGCGAAGAGACATTTGCTCCTCATGATAATATCACTCGCGAGCAGTTTGCAGTCATCCTTTACCGGTATGCCGGTTATAAAGATATGGCTATACCAAAGCTCGGTGATCTCTCTTCCTTTGCCGATGCTTCCGAGATAAGCACATGGGCAGAGGAAGCTATGAAGTGGGCGGTTGCCGAGGCGCTTATCAGCGGTCGCAGCGAGACTGTGCTTGCACCAAAGGGCAACACTACACGTGCAGAGGCGGCAACTATCCTTATGAGATATATAGAAAACGTAATTAAATAACCCATTGTGCGGCAACTCTGCCCTTATTTCGGGGCAGAGTTGTTCGTGCGTTTTCAAATGAGGTAAAAGCAGGTGATAAAATGAAGATAATCCTCAGAAAAATACTGAGTTTTGCGTTGATTGTCGGCATGATATTAAGCATAAGCGGCAGCATAGTGGCGTCAGACGGCATTAAACAGTATGTGGAGAAAAGCGCATCTTATATTATGAGTGCCGTCAGTGAACCCAAGGTAGGCTCTGTTGGGGGTGAGTGGGCAGTGATAGGTCTTGCAAGGTCAGATGCGGATGTGCCGCAGGAATACTGGGACAGCTATTACGAAAAGGCAGAAGAATATGTAAGGGACAGAAAAGGTGTGCTGCATAAGAAAAAGTATACCGAGTATTCCCGCGTGATTCTGGCGCTTACAGCTATTGGAGCCGACCCTGCAAATGTGGCAGGTTATGATCTGCTTAGCCCCCTCGGCGATTTTGAAAAGACGATATGGCAGGGAATAAATGGTCCCATATGGGCACTTATCGCTCTTGACAGCGGCAGTTATCCAATGCCTGTGAACAACGAAGCTGCTGTTCAGGCGACGCGTCAGATGTATGTTGACGATATCATCTCCCGACAGAACAGTGATGGTGGCTGGAGCCTCACATCCAAAGGCGGAGCACAGACATCCGATCCCGATATAACCGGAATGGCACTGCAGGCGCTTTCCAATTATAAAGCTCAGAGCAAGGTAGCTTCTGCAATTGATAAGGCTATTAATTGTTTGAGTATAATGCAGAATGAAAGCGGCGGCTACGAAAGCTATGGTACATCCAATTCGGAGAGCATTGTTCAGGTGATCGTTGCTCTCTGTGCGTTGGGGATCGATCCTGACGACAGCAGATTTGTAAAAAATGGAGTTTCGCTTTGTGACAATCTATTGTCATATCAGCAGGCCAACGGCAGCTTCAGCCACACCAGTGCAGGCTCGTGCAGTGATCTTATGGCGAGCGAACAGGGACTTTATGGGCTTGCGGCAATACTCAGATCCGAGCAGGGCAGAAACAGCCTGTATCGTATGAGCGACTGCAATATTTCGGTAAGCACTGATGGCTCGTCTGTTGGGCTTGAAGGCAGGCATAAAGATGTTCGGATGTCTGTTGTCACAATACCCGGAGCTTCGTTCCCCGATATTGTTTCTCATTCAAACCGCGCTGCCATCGAAGCACTGACTGAAAGAGGCATTATAAATGGCAAGTCGCCCGATAGTTTTGATCCTGATGCAACAATGACCCGTGCCGAGTTTGCAGCCATCATTGTCAGAGGTCTTGGCCTGCCGCTCGGTGAAACTTCTGCGTTCAAGGATGTGAGAAGCGGCGTATGGCATGCATCTTATATAGGCGCAGCGCACAAATATGGCATCGTTAACGGTAAGACTCCCGACAGTTTTGACCCTGACGGCACTATAACCCGTCAGGAAGCTGCCACAATGGTTGCGCGGGCAGCCGGTTTGTGTGGAATGGATACCGAAATGGATGAATATGAGATCCTTAATATGCTTGCTCAGTTCGGTGATTATATAAAGGTCAGCCTGTGGGCAAGAGAGAGCACAGCCTTCTGTTATAAGGAGGATATTTTGGATCGGAATGATCTTGATATCGAGCCCTTACGCACCATTTTGAGATGTGAGGTAGCACAGATGCTGTATAACATGCTGGAAACGGCAAAGCTTCTGTAAAGGAGAAATAATATTGTTGAACGAGAAAAAGTATGGAAAATCATGTGCGCTGTTCGTAACAGCCATGCTTATATTTTTGCTTTTTGCAGGCTGTGCAGGTGAAGATAAAGAACCTGTAGTCTCAGAGCCTGTAAAAGAAAATACAAATCATATTGAAATGTCCAATGAAATTGCACAACCCGAAGAGGCTGTTGACATGGATATTCCCGATGAAGAAACAAATCAGCTTTCGGAAGATGATGAGGAAGTAATCGAGCTTTCTCAGGAGCAGGAGAAGGCCCCGGAAAAAGATATTTATCAGACCGATCCTGTGCCGGAGGGCAAGCCTGTGCCTGTAGAACCTCAGGATGTTACAGTCGGCAGCGGCGAGCTCAGATGTACTATCTCTATAAGCTGTGCTACTGTATTGAATAATATGGATAAGCTTGATCCCGATAAGGACGAGCTTGTGCCTGAAGATGGGTGGATACTTGAGCCCCTAACGGTGATATTCCATGAGGGCGAAAGTGTTTTCAATGTTCTCCAGCGCACCTGCAAACAGCAGAAGATACACATGGAGTATGAGGATACACCCATCTATAACAGCGCCTATATCGAAGGCATCAATAACATTTACGAATTTGATGCAGGGGATATTTCGGGATGGATGTACAAGGTGAATGATTGGTTCCCCAACTACGGCTGCAGCCGATACCAGCTCAAAGACGGAGATAATATATGCTGGGTATATACCTGTGATCTTGGCAGGGATGTTGGCGGAGACTATTCTGCAGGAAATATCCGTGGATAAGAAAAAATATGTGAGGGTCAGATGTACAGAGATGCTTTTTCCGGGTTTCATCCGGTTGTCAATTTTATATATTTTTTTCTTGTGCTGGCTTTCACCATGGTGTTTATGCATCCGCTGAGCCTCGGCATTTCGTTTATCTGCGGCCTTGCCTATCTGGTAAAGCTGAAAGGAAGCAGAAATGCATGGAGATCCTTGCTGTATATGCTTCCATTGATGCTGATGGCGGCGCTTATCAATCCTGCTTTTAACCATGAAGGACAGACTATTCTTGTATATCTTCCTTCGGGCAACCCTCTTACTTTCGAGAGCATTCTTTATGGTCTTGCAGCGGCAGTTATGCTTGCATCGACAGCGGTATGGTTTTCCTGCTATACCGAAGTGATGACCTCAGATAAATTTGTATACCTGTTTGGACGAATCATCCCTGCGCTTAGCCTGGTTTTAAGTATGGCTCTTCGTTTCGTTCCACGCTTCAAGGCGAAATTCCGAATTGTGAGTGAAGCCCAAAGGTATATTGGGCGTGACACTGCCAGTGGAGGCCTTTTGAAAAGAATAAAGAATCTTGGCACTATATTGTCGGTAATGATAACCTGGTGCCTTGAAAATGCCATCGAAACAGCCGACAGCATGAAAAGCCGCGGTTATGGTCTGCCGGGGCGCACCGCCTTCTCTGTTTATCGCATGGATGACCGCGACAGAACAGCTTTGGGATGGCTTGGGTTTTGCGGATTCTATATAATCTGTGGAGCTGCCGCAGGCGGAATGAACTGGCGATATTATCCAACGGTAAAATGCGCAGCCTGGGGAGCATTTCCCATAAGTTTTCAGCTGATATATATGCTGCTGTGCCTTACGCCTTCTGTTATCGACCTGATGGAGGAAAGAAAATGGAAACATTCGAGATACAAAGTCTGAGCTTCACTTACCCGGAAAGGGAAGCAAAAGCCATAGACAATCTTACGATGACAGTCGGCAGAGGAGATTTTATTGTATTATGCGGACCGTCAGGCTGCGGGAAAAGTACCCTTCTGCGTCAGCTTAAGACGTCGCTGGCTCCTCATGGCAGAAAAGAAGGAGAAATACTTTTTGAAGGCAGAAGGCTGGAAGAGCTTGATCATCGTGAGCAGAGCATGAAAATAGGCTTTGTTCAGCAGTCTACGGATAATCAGATAGTAACCGACAAAGTGTGGCATGAGATGGCATTCGGACTGGAAAGCCTCGGGTGTGATAATTCCTATATTCGCCGGAAGGTTGCCGAAACGGCCGCCTTTTTCGGCATAGAGAGTTGGTTCTATAAGGATGTTGCCGAGCTGTCGGGCGGACAAAAGCAGCTGCTCAACCTTGCATCGATCATGGCGATGTCGCCCTCGGTGCTGATACTGGACGAGCCCACAAGTCAGCTTGACCCTATCGCGGCGTCTGACTTTCTTGCTGTATTGGGAAAAATCAACCGCGAGCTTGGCACAACTGTAATACTTACTGAGCATCGTCTTGAGGAGGCTTTTTCGTTGGCTTCCAAGGTGGCAGTAATGGATAAAGGTGCGCTTGTGTGTGAAGGTTCGCCCGGTGAGGTTGGGAATATGCTGAGAAGCAAAGGACATGGCATGTTTCTTGCTATGCCAACTGCTATGAGAGTATGGGCAGGAGCAGAAGCCGAAGGAGAATGTCCCGTAACAGTCAGAGATGGCCGAAAATGGCTTGCTGAAAGAGCAATTGAGACAGGACTTAAACCTATTCCTGAAAAACACATGGCGCAGATGTCGGATCAGTTTGTCCTTAAAGCCGATGAGGTGTGGTTCAGATATGAAAAAGATACCCCTGATGTAGTCAAGGGACTGTCACTCGAACTGGGAAAAGGTGAGTTTATGGCGATCCTTGGAGGAAACGGAGTAGGTAAGAGCACTACCCTCAAGCTTCTGTCCGGATCGAGAAAGCCATATAGAGGGAGTATATCTGCCATTGGAAAAATAGGCGTTCTTCCGCAGGATCCACAGACACTATTTGTGAAAAAGACTGTACGAGAAGATCTTTTTGAGATAGTTCAGAATAGCTGTTCTGATGAAGAGGGAAGAATCAGTGCTGTTTCGCAGATCGTCAGACTGTGCCGTCTTGAAGAACTGCTGGACAGACATCCTTACGATCTTTCGGGCGGTGAACAGCAGAGGGCAGCACTTGCCAAGGTGTTGCTTCAGATGCCTGATATATTATTGCTTGATGAACCCACTAAGGGGCTTGATGCCGAGTTCAAAAAAAGCTTTGCCTCAATATTGTATGTTCTGCTCAAAAAGGGTATGTCGGTGCTGATGATAAGCCATGATATTGAGTTCTGTGCCCGCTATACTCATAAATGTGCCATGTTCTTCGATGGAAGCATTGTTGCTATGGCACCGCCGAGAGATTTCTTTGCAAACAATAATTTCTATACAACTTCTGCTAATCGAATGGCAAGGGGCATCATAGACGAGGCTGTTACTCCAGAGGACCTAATATTTGCATGTGGCGGAAAGCCTGAAGAAGAGTTTTTGCTTCCGTCAAATAACTATGCCATTCCAAGGTCGTGTGCCGGCAGTCCAAATGACAAACCCTTGCCTCTGCCGTGGTGGAGGAAGATTCTTGCGGCGGTGAGCGGAGGCGTGTCCACCATTCTGTTTGGGCAGGCATTGGGAGTGGCAGATCTTTTCTCGATGATAGATGAAGGCGGAATAACATCACTTGCCCAGAATCAGCTCAGACTGTATGGTGCAATGATCATCTCGATGCTGATATTTGCCTTTTCGGTATCTCGTAGGGCTAAGAGACCGGGATATATTGAAGAAACACCTCTTGAAAAGCGAAAACTGTCGGGAAGGACGGCTACCGCGGCTTTTCTTATACTTCTGTTCATACCGTTGACTTTGTTTATAGGCGAGACTTATCTCGACGGCAGAAAGTATTATATTATTTCGCTGTTCATAATGCTGCAATGTATGATCCCATTTTTTCTTGTCTTTGAGAGCCGCAGGCCTCAGGCGAGAGAGCTTATAGTGATCGCTGTTTTATGTGCCATAGCTGTTGCAGGCCGTGCAGCGTTGTTTATGCTGCCCGAGTTCAAACCGGTGATGGCTGTAACTATAATTGCAGGGGTTGCCTTTGGCGGAGAAACAGGATTTCTCGTGGGATCGGTGACCATGTTGGTGTCAAATATGATGTTTTCGCAGGGACCCTGGACTCCGTGGCAGATGTTCTGTATGGGAATCATAGGTTTTATTGCAGGGGTTCTGTTTCGAAAAGGAGTGCTCAGGCGTACAAGGATATCGCTTAGTGTTTTTGGAGCTCTTGCCGCAATTATAGTTTATGGCGGAATAATGAACTTTGCTTCGGCAATAATGTGGGTCAGCGATATTAGCTGGGAGGTATTGCTGCCATATTACATAACGGGCTTTCCAATCGACTGCATACATGGCGCGGCAACAGCATTATTCCTGTGGTTTATATCTGAGCCCATGCTTGAAAAACTGGATAGGATAAAAATTAAGTATGGCCTGGTAGAGTACCGGAAAGATTAAAAAAGCTGCTCGAAAGAGCAGCTTTTTTTGACATATACACTTTTAATTACGTCGTGTCATTCGTTCGGCACCGGAAAGAGCCCTTGTAAGCGGCATTATAAGAGTTCCTACACAGAAGTTGCTTATGCCGTGGATAATATCGAAGGGAAAGCCTGCGGCGATCCATGCAAGGGTGCCCTTAAAGGTAAGTCCAAACATCAGGGCCTGAGCCGGGGCGTAGAGCACTCCGAAGAGAAATCCGTGAAGAGAGCATACCACCATGTATACAAGAGGGGCGGTCTTTTTGGGCATATTGCGCGGCAGCAGCATTACTGCGGCCCAAAGCACTGTCCAGACATAAAGATATGGCACCCACCACATACTGAAGCCCGAGAAAAGCCCGTTCAGCAGAACATATCCGTAAATGGGATAAAGAGCTTTTTTTCGGTAGACAAGGGTTATGGTGACGATAAGTGTTCCCAGCAGATGTATGTTGGGCAAAGCCTCCATGATGAGCTTTGATGCATACATAAGTCCGCTGAGCATTCCGAAAACAGCAATTTCGCGGGAAGTAAGCTTCACGGCCTTACTTTTCCACCTTAAGGGCATAGGATGCGCCGTCTTCGATATCGGTCATGTCGACACCTGTGGAGGCATATTCTTCGCCTACATAGAAGGCCCAGTAGACTCCGTCTTTGTCATAGTCTGCGGCAATTCCGTTGACCGACTTGATGTAAAGGCCATAGGGGCCCTCTTCGCCTTCGAGGATGCCAAGAGATGTGAGGGCATCACCAACTGTCTTTTCGTCGGTGTGAACGGTCACATTTGTCTCGTTGCCGTCTTTATCGGCGATCAAAAGGCTGAAGGAAAGCTTGCCTTCGCCCAGCTCGGCTCCGTCCTCGACGGGAAGAGCGAGGTCACCTGCATTGGCATCGGCAGGTTTTTCGGTTTCGTTGTCCTTACAGCCGGTCGTAAAGAGCGCCATAGCCGCAATAAGCGCCATACAAAGGATGAAGGACAGCCAGCGTGTGAATCGTGTCTGTTTCATTTTTGCATTCTCCTTATGAAGTTGTATTTCCCCTTAAGGCCGGTTCCCGGCAGCCCCTGCAAAAGCAGCTTGGGGTGATGTCAGATGAATATTCCGGCTTGACGCATGACCGGCCGACCTTCTCAGAGGGTATCTCCAATGGTCTGTCCCCGAATGCGGCTTCGGGTCAGGGCGATCATTCTTAATGCATCTCACGGCGACGGGCTCGCGCAGGTCTTTCACCTGTTTCCTCAAATGACCCATATATTATACCACCATGAATCGCTGTAGGCAATAAAAATGCCCTGCCGCAATGGCAGGGCGAATGATTATTTGTTTCTTATCTTTTCGGCAATGGCCTGGCCCTCCGGGCTGAGAATGAACTCGAGGGTTGTGGGCGGTACAACGGCCTTAAGGCTCTCGCAGTCGCCCTTTGCCATGCATTCCCTTACAAAAGAGGCGCTTACAGGCAACCCGCCGATCTCCCGTCTGGCGATTTCCACAAGCTCCACGCCGTATTCGGGTAAGAGGCGCTTCATAGCCTCGTTATAGGCATTGTTCACCTGACAGAAGGGTTCGGTTCCCACGAATCTCTTGGTGATGCCCAGCTCTTTGGCAAAGAAGGTCCCGAATATCCTTATGTCGAGCTCGCAGTTGGCATCCTGAGCCTTGGCCTTGTCCTTGATGAAATAGGTGGGGAAGACGGCAGAGGATATAAGATAGTCGGATGTTTTGTGAATAATGACGTTTTTGATGTCACAGGTGCCTTTTCGTGCCAGCTCGAAGCGGACAGCGGCAGGAAAATCACTCTTGTCTTCCGAGAGAATGAACAGGTGCAGCGTTTCGCAGCGTTTTGCGGCCTCTTCCACAAGATATCTGTGTCCGAGGGTAAACGGATTACAGTTGGCAATAATGGCTCCTGAGCCGCTCTGGAGCAAATCGGGACGAGGCAGGCCTTTGACATAATCCTTTATGCCGTCACGGCGGTTTTCCATCAGCAGGATGCTGTCGGTTTCGATTATCTTATAGAAGCCAAGGTCAGAGAACATGGCGGCGTTCTTGGGTTTGGTAAAGAGGAAAAGATGGCTTCTTACCAGCTCGAAGGCCTTGTTCATAAGGGCCGTGACGATGCGGGCCGAGAGGCCGAGGCCCTGATGCATTTCCGATACGGCAATGCACTTGAGAACATTGGAGTGTATCGAGCCGGTGGCGGCGATATTTCCGTCGCCGTCGGTCAGGTTGACCGTATATTCTATCTGCTCATCGTAATCGAGCTCGGCAGCGGCGAGAAAATCCTTAAGCTTTCGCAGCTTGCGTCCCAAAAAAGGCGAGCCGTATTCTTCAAAAAAACCGTAATCCATAGTGGGGTTTCTCCTTTTGTAGGGATATGGCTATATTATACCGCAAACAAAAGAAAAGAGGAAGACTGCAGAGGCACACTTCCACATGGAGTGTGCCTCAGTTATATTCGCCTTCGGCGAGTGATATTGCTGTGCAGTGATATACGGCTTTGCCGTGTGATATCCGGCTGCGCCAGGTTTGGATGCGAATATGATATCCCGTCTTTTATCGTCGACATAATTTTTTGGTAGTACAAAAAAGAAAGCAGAGTTTTTACACTCTGCTTTCTTCTTTATGAATGGTATCTTTTAAAAGGATCAGATTACTTAACAGCCTTGATGGTGTCAAGCAAAGTGCCGTCACGGTAAATTACGTTAGCGACGACTTTATCGGTCAGCTTGACAGCCTTGGGAACACCGGCGATCTCCTCGGCCATGCGCTTGAGATCTTCGATCTCGCAGACAGGCAGCTTGGCCTTCTTGAGGGCTTCCTTGAGCTCGTGGTTCTTGCCGTACTTTGTGTTGACGGCAATGCCGCGCTGAGTAACAACTACGTCGACTGTCGAGCCGGGTGTCGATGTGCAGAGGCACTTGTCAACGACCAGAGGCAGACGTGCGCGTGTCAGAGGAGCGATGATCATGGTGAGCTTTGCGCCGGCAGCGGTGTCGCTGTGGCCGCCCGAACCGCCCATGATATAACCGTTACTGTCGGTGTGTACGTTTACGCCGAAATCAAGGTCGACCTGTGTAGCGCCCAGCAGAACTACGTCGAGGTTATCTACAGCTGCGCTCTTGCCGCTTACACCTGCGTAATGTGTGGCTGTGACTTCCATGTGCTTGGGGTTCTCGCGGATCGACTTGACAGCGTCAAGGTCAAAGCACTGAACGTCCAGCAGAGCCTGGAAGCAGCCGTTTTCGAGCATTTCTACCATATACTTGGTGATGCCGCCCATGCCGTAGCTGCCCTTGATGCCTTTGGCCAGCATGATATCCTGAACATACTTGGCTGTGGCAAGGGTAGCGCCGCCGGCACCGGTCTGGAAGGAGAAGCCGTCCTTAAGAAGGCCCGATGCCTCGATGACCTTGGCGGCATAATCTGCCATCTTGAGGCCGACGGGGTCGCGGGTGATCTTTGTTGTGCCCGAAACGATGCCTGCGGGATTGCCGATCTGGCCTACTTCTACAACTGTGTCGACATAGATCTCGGAGATCGAGAAATCTACCAGGGGATAGGGAACAAGGTTATCGGTGATTACGACTACCTTGTCGGCATTCATGGCATCGGCAAAGGCATAACCCATCGAACCGCAGGCCGACTGGCCGTACTTACCTGTGCAGTTGCCCATGTCGTCCGATGTGGGAGCGGCAATAAAGGCAACGTCGATGTGGGATGTGCCCTTCTCCATGTCGGAGGGACGGCCACCGTGGGTGCGGAA
>JAFQVZ010000255.1 GCA_017407765.1 Clostridia bacterium
CATGAATATGGCCTCGGACTTGCTTACTAATCCCCTTTAAAACTTACGAACAAGCAAACTCCCATCCGGTTTCGGATGGGAGTTCTTCTTTTATATTAAATTATAACGCATATCCTTCGCCGGTCTTCAGGAAAAAAACTATTTTTTCTTTTACCGGCAGACAGAATATCTTTTCGGCTGCTTTAGCGTAGATCTCAAGCTGAGTCGAATGTTTCGGTGCCGCTTCCCTCTCTCCTCCCGGAAGGATGCTGTCGGTCTTGAAGTCTACTATGGTCAGCGAATCCTCCTCTAACAGCAGCAGGTCTATAACGCCGTTCATTAGTATCTTTTCGTTTTCCATTTCGCCTACTCCCGCCTCACGAGGAGTAAACATGGCCGAAAACTCGTATTCACGGAGATAACTGCATCCGCCTACGATCATTCTTCCCCATTTACTGCCCGTAAAGCCAAGTATCATATCCGGCCTGATCGCTTTGGCCTCGTCATCTGTCAAGATGCCCCGCTCGATCATATCCATTATCCCGGCCTTTATTCCGCCCTTGTCAGCGCAGCCTGCAAGATCAGCCTTCTGAAGGAAAAGATGGACTGCGCTGCCTCTCTGAGCAGCGGTAAGGGGGGATTTTTCGCCTGATATATAAAAGGCTCCCTCAGCTTCTCCTATTACTCCCGAATCCTCGTCACGAAGTTTCTTTGTGCCGGCAGGAGTAAGTTTTGACGGCAGGGCCGATACCGCAGCATAGAGGTACTCTTCCCTGCCCAGCCTCATCTTCTGCATCAGAGCTTCGTCTGCGGGCTTCTTCTCTGTTTCGGCGCAGGCTTCTTTTCCTATATGAGCCCTGCGCTCGACTGAGGTATAGGGAGTTACCGAAATCGTCATATAAGGACATCTTTCGGCACTGTTTGCGGCAAGTATCCATGATGCGGAATTGCTTTTCTGATAAAGCCATCCGGGTGTTATGCCGTTTATCTCCACTTCCCTGTCGATTTCCTGCATAGCCTTGCCGGCATCACGCAGGCTGCAGGACATGATAAGCTTCTCCTTTGCGCGGGTCATAGCTACATAGAGCTTTCTGACCTCCTCAGAGGCCAGCTCACGCCTGATCTTAGAAGATACAGCCATGTGCATAGGCATGCGATATTCGCATCTGAGCTTTCGGTCGCGTATACGAAGGCCGATACCCATCTTATCATGGATAACTGCCTGCTTGCGTGTATCATCAAAATTAAAGGCTTTGGCAAGATCGGGCAGAAATACAAAGGGAAACTCGAGCCCCTTGGACTTATGGACACTCATTATTTTTACGCCATCGCCCTCATCGATGCTGACCGACTTTTTATTTTCCATAAGGGTCTCGGCATAGCGGATAAAATCAAATATACTCTTGTGCCCGCCCGACTCGAAACTGAGCGCAAGATCATAAAAGGCACGAAGATTGGCCTTTCGCTCCTCTCCGTTATCCATGGCTCCGAACACAGCTATGGCGCTTCTCTCAGAGTAGATCATGCGTATCATCTGAGATGCCGACATATCGGGCACGAAAGACACGTATCGGTCGATAGTACGAACAAAATCGGCCGCCTTTTCATTGGTGGAGGCATATTCGATAAGTGCATCGTATATTGGCACGCCTTTTGCCGCAAGTCTTATCTCTGCAAGCTCGTCGGCTGTAAAAAAGAAAAAGGGCGATCTCATAAGTCCAACCAGGGGGATGTCCTGCCTGCGGTTGTCCAGCACCCTTAGGAAAGACATCATTACCAGTATCTCTATGCCGGACCAATAGTCCTTCTGGCCGCCCTTTACCGGTATGCCAAGCCGCTCAAGCTCACGGATAAAGTACCCCGACTTATTGGCAAATGAGCTTAAAAGAATTGCAAAATCGCTGTATTCGGCAGGCCTTGTTTCTCCGCTGAAGGGATCGGTCACCCGCTCTGTTTCCAGCATGGAAGCGATTGTGTTTGCAACATATATAGCCTCGGCTTCAGCCTTTTCCGGCGAGTCGTCATCATAGGCTGCCCCCTGCATATCTATGACCTCAAAATGGCTCTTGACCTCGCCGCTGTAGGGCGCGCCGGGATGAAGAGCCTCTTCTTCGGTATAGTCAATATCACCGAAGCTGCGGCTCATGATCGCCCTGAACACATGATTGCCTGTTTCCAGAACTTCTTTGCGCGACCTGAAGTTGCGGTTCAGCGAAAGCCTCATTTTTCGTCCCTCTGTGTCTTCGCAATGATCTTCATAGGTGAGATATTTCTCCATAAAAATCTCAGGTTTTGCCATTCTGAACCTATATATGCTCTGTTTCACATCACCTACATAAAAAGCACCGCCCGCCTTGCAGGAAACCATCTTAAAAATGGTATCCTGAATATCGTTGGTGTCCTGATATTCATCAACCAATATCTCCCTAAGGCTCTCGGAAAGCTGTAAGGCAAGCTCAGAGGGCTCTCCGTCTTCATTTCTGAGAAGTTTCAAAGCATAATGCTCCAGGTCGGAATAGTCAAGCAGACGGCGCGAGAGCTTAAGCGCCGAAAAACGTTCGAAAAATGCTTCTACTGCCAGCCTAAGCCCTCTCAGCGCCGCAAAGTTGGATTCACAGCCCATCTCGGCCTCCTCCTCACTCATCGCAAGGACTCTGTCAATGATATTTTCCACCGCTTCGGCAAAGCTCTTTTTAGCCGTTTTCATGGCCTCTTTCATTTCATCATGGCCCTTTTCTCTGACACTGGCAAGGCTGGGATTCTTAAAGCTGCTGAAAGCATTATATGCTTCGTTCCACCCCTCACCGATGGCTTGCTTTGCATTTCCAGCAAAAGATAAGCAGGCTTCAAAGGCCGGTGAATACTTTTCAAAAACCACCGGGTCGCTTCGCATTATCTCATAGCTTCGCGCAAGGCTTTCTGCCGCAGACTCTATCATTTTTTTCGCCTCATCGAGAAGATAAGGCTTCCATTTCTGCTGGCCTTCCTCTGAGGTGAACTCAATAAGTTTGCCGATAGGATCGGGATGGCTTATTAGTTTGTCGTAAACCTCGACCATGACGTTTACAAGGGCATTATCGCCTTTTTCTTCCGAAAGAGCTGCACAAAGAGCCTCAAAATCAGCATCACCCGAGGCATAAAGCTCCTCCAGCACCTCGTCGATCGCCTGCTCTCTAAGCTCCGATGCAGCAGCCTCATCAGCAATACCGAAATCGGCCGGAACGTCGACAAGAGCAAAGTGTTCGCGTATAAGATCAAGGCAGAACGAATGTACCGTCTGTATCCTTGCGCCCGACAGCAGCGACAGCTGTCGCCTCAGACGCAAGTCGGATGGATTTTCGGAAATACGCTTGAGGAGAGCTGCACTTATTTTCTCTTTCATCTCAGTAGCCGCCGCGTTGGTAAATGTCACTACCAGCAGCTCGTCGATATCACAGGGATCGTCGCGATCACAGATCATCCTTATAACTCGCTCGACAAGAACGGCTGTTTTGCCCGAACCGGCCGCTGCCGAAACAATAAGCGAACAGCGCCTGCTGTTTATAGCTTTTTCCTGGCTTTCGGTAAAATTAACGGCCATCTATATTCTCCTCCTCTCCCTCAAGTATCCTGAAAACATCTTCATTCTTCAGCGACCTGAAGAATCTGTATCTATCCTTTTCCATATTTGTGTCAAAATGACAAGCCTCTTTGAAGGGACACCAGTCACAATACGTCCTTCCTCCGCCCATAGCGTATGGCTGAGCTTCGATATCCCCTTTGGAAATGTTATGAGATATCTTTCTGAGGTTATCGTCTGTTTTATCGAGCAGCAGTCCGATATTTCTCTCACTTGCGACCTTTGAAGAAGTACTGAAGCCCTTTTTTGTGAGTTTTACAGGCAAGAAGCGATACTCTCCCTCTCCCACAGGGTGCTCAAGCGCATCTATGATCTCCCGGTCATCGGTAACAAGGCCTATCCTCTTTACCTCCTTGCGGCGGGCATCCAAAATATCAGCATCTGTCGAAGCTGCATTGGCGCTGACAAAGGGGCTTTTTACGGGGATATAAAGCGCAGCACAGGGTCTGTACTGCGATGCCCCCGTTCCGAGGCTCTTCTCGGCAAGTTCACTGAGTTCATCCTGATGCATCCCTCTGAGCATAAGCATATAAATGAACATCTGCATGTTGAGTCCGTTCAGGATATCGGAAAGCGAAAACGCTTTGTTTCCGGTCTTATAATCGGAAACGCGAACATACAGAACATCATCTTTAACATATCCGTCTACACGGTCAATAGAACCGTGAAGCTCCAGCATAGTATCGCCGGTTCGGACACGATAAGGCGCATACCCGCCATCGCGGCTGCCGAAATCCATCTCAAATGCAATCGGTTTGAAGTCCGACGAGCGGATCTCATCCATAATATCAGAAACTATATCCAGGATATTTTCGCTTATAAAGCGGTAATTTGCCATAAATCGGGCATTTTTATCCTCGCTGCCTCCAAGTCTTTCCTGAAGGAACTCGTCCACATATCCGGAAACAACTTCAGCTGTGTCAAGGCTGCTGTCAAAAGACAGATCTTTAACCGCCTTTTCAACAACATAATGGACGAGTGTTCCTACATTAGTGGCGCCAAACGCAGCCTGCTTCCTCTCTTTAGCCTTGATGCCATACTGCATGAAATAGGCAAAACGGCAGCTCCCCATGACCTCGGCTCTTGTAGCCGACATATATACTGTGTCGCCAAAAAGCCCCTTAATATTTTTCGGTTTTACAATAGGACCTCGGCTGCCTGAAGAATAATCTCTGAGTCTTTTGAAATAGTCTTCCTGACCGGTGCCATGGTAGAATTCGGCAGCAGCCAATGACAGATCATTTTCTTTTCCGTGACAAAGAAGCTCAAAAGATGCCGCATCGGACAGCAGAGAGTTATTCATGATAATATCAGCACCCGATTTCAATTTACTTCCCGGAAAAACCCTCTCTATCTGTCCAATCAGATAACTTTTAGCCGCCTCGGAACCATCCGAAAGCCTCTCAGGATATGTAAAGTATACAGACTTTACAGCACTATCTACCGCCTGATATACATCACTCATATACTCAAAAGTTCGTTCCTCGTCGCTTTGAGTCAATTCTATTCCGCAGGTCTCGAGCATAATGCGGTCACGCTCCCGCAAAAGGCTCTTTCCGGTGACCACCGGAGGCATAGCTCCTTCTCTCGCTCCTATTACAAACAGATGATCTATACTGTCAAAAGCGGCCCTCTGAAAATCACCGAACTCAACACTGTCGAGGGATACCGGAATAGTGCCAACTGTATACTGACTCAGCATCATTTCAAGAAGATGAATGAAGTCCTGACGCGAGATCACATCTTGACCCATAACTGCCTCAAACTGACCAAGTGCCTCAACAATGATATCGTATATCTGGATGTATTCGGCGGCCTCCTGCCTTCTGTCGTGCAAGGCGAGGACTGCTGCCCTCTCCTCGACCTGGGCGGCAAGAGATATCCTTTCAAGATGCGCTCTTACTGCATCAGAATACTCTTCCCCTTTTCCTGAAGCCGGAAGATTTTTTCTGAGGGCATCAAGCGGCGCCACAAGCTTTTCGCGGATAGTATTTATCACTTCAAGCTGCCCGGCATCCTGTTTTCCGTCATATCCGTCTGCAGGCATTGTCCAGTCGGAAAACCAGCTGCTTCCTCTTATCTGCCAGGTATAGGCATAGTTTTCAAGAATCTCCTGTTCGGTTCGAGTCAGGCCAACAAGATCCGACTTCATATATTTCAGAACCGATATGAGCGAGAACCTCTCTTCGATTGCCCTAAAAGCGCCAAGCGCTGCCATCGCAGCAGGTTTGTCAAGCAGAGAGTCCTTGCGGCTTATGTATAAAGGCATTGAATATCTTGCGAAGCTCTGTTCGAGATAATGTTCATATTTCTCCGGCTCGGATGTCACTATCGCAATGTCTCTGAGGCGGACTTTTTCCTCAGCAATAAGCCTTCTGCACTCGCCTGCAACCAGTTCACACTCAGCCGAAGGGTCTTTGCACCTGTAAAGTTTGATTGCTTCACAGCGCTTTTCATAAGCCTTTTTACCAAAGTTGAACATGCCTTCAGCCAGATGCACGAGGCATTCTTCGGCCTTTTTTACTATTCGCTCGGGCGTTTCCGATCCACAAATGAGTCCATGGTCAGCTGCAAGGCGCTCAAGCCTGCCTTTAGTCTTTATCTGCTCGCTGAAAAGCTGAGTATCATCGCCAAGTATGAGCGAAACTGTTATATTGCATCCGAATTTTATCATTGCACCCAGCAGCCTGTATTCCGCAGCAGTAAATCCTTCGAATCCATAGATATA
>JAFQVZ010000256.1 GCA_017407765.1 Clostridia bacterium
GACCCCACAAAGGTCGACCGTTCGGCAGCTTATGCCGCTCGCTGGGTAGCCAAGAACGTTGTTGCAGCCGGCCTTGCCGACCGCTGCCAGGTCCAGTTGGCCTATGCTATCGGTGTTGCACGCCCCGTATCGGTCCGCGTCGATACATTCGGCACAGGCACAGTATCCGACGAAGCCCTTGAGGCTGCTGTAGAGAAGGTATTCGACCTTCGCCCCACAGCCATCATCCGCGACCTCGGCCTCAGACGTCCCATCTACCGCCAGACAGCTGCTTACGGCCACTTCGGCCGCACCGACCTCGACCTCCCCTGGGAGCGCCTCGACAAGGTGGAAGAGCTCAAGGCAGCCCTGTAAAATCATCTGATCCTCACAGCTCCAAGGTTCCTTTGGGAATATCCCAAGGACACTTAGTTGCTGGCAGGATAAGCCTGACTGAGGTTTGGCAAAGCCTTCCCCTTGATGGGGAAGGGGGACCGCCGCATGGCGGTGGATGAGGTGAACTGCGTCGAACCTGCTTCAAAGCGCTTCGCGACCCCTCATCAGTCACCTATCGGTGACAGCTTCCCCACGAAGGGGGAAGCCATTCCAAACACCTGCCACCTCAGATGGCTAATATCTGAACAAACCACAAAAAACACAGGAGGAATAAACTTATGATGCGTGTTATCGACTTTCACTGCGACACAATGGGCGAGCGTATCGCCAGAAGCGAAGGCAAAGTAGGCCTCAGAAGCAACGACTGCCACATCTCCCTTGAGAAGATGCAGAAGGGCGAAGGCCTGGCTCAGTTCTTTGCCATCTGGATCCCTCTCCATGACACAGCCAAGGCTCTCGGCGTTACAATGGAGCCCTATGAGTATTTCAACTTCGTATACGGCAAGTATCTCGAAGAGATGGAGAAGAACAAGGACATCATCGCTCCCGCTTTCTGCCTCGCAGACATCGAGCGCAACCGCCAGAGCGGCCTTATGACCTCCATCCTCTCCATCGAGGACAGCGTTCCCCTCGACGGCAAGATCGAGCGCGTTCAGGAGTTCTATGACAAGGGCGTTCGCCTTATGTCGCTGACATGGAACTACGAGAACTCGGTCGCTTACCCCACATCGGAGGATCCCGAGATCATGAAGAAGGGCCTCAAGCCTTTCGGCCTTGAAGTCATCGCAAAGATGAACGAGCTGGGCATGATCATCGACGTTTCCCACCTCAACGATGCCGGCATCTTTGATGTATTCAAGCACACAAAGAAGCCCATCGTAGCATCCCACTCCAATGCACGCGCTCTGTGCAACCACCGCCGCAACCTGACCGACGAGATGCTCAAGCTCCTCGGCGAGAACGGCGGCCTGACCGGCCTTAACTACTGCGCTCCCTTCATGAGCGAAGAGGCCGCCAAGAACAACCTGACGACCTGCGACGACATCGTCCGCCATGCTCTTTACATCAAGAACAAGGCCGGTATCGACGCTGTCGGCTTCGGTTCCGACTTTGACGGCATCGGCAATGCCCTCGACTTCGGCGACTATTCGGGCATGCCCAAGGTCATCGACGCTCTGAGCAAGCACTTTACCGACGACGAGATCGAAAAGATCTGCTGGAAGAATGCTTACCGCGTAATCGGCGAAAGCATGAAATAAGAGATAAAGCAATATCCCCTGTCCGCAAAACGGACAGGGGATATTTTTGTTTTATATGCCGTATACCAAAGCGCCGAGGATCGCCGATATGACGATAAGCATGATCGGCGACAGCTTTTTCTTCATAAAATGCTTATATCCAAACATCGCGGCAAACAGCGCAGCCGTGATAGCTATGGATCTTACATTGACATTAGGCGCCGAAACCGTTCCGAAGCAGTTTTTCAGCACCATGAAAATGCCGGTGGCAAGCACTATGCCGATAACACAGGGCTTGAGGCCGCGCAGGATCGCCTGAACATATTTATTTTTGAGGGCAGTCCTGAGCAGGGAGGTCACCAGCAGGATTATCAAAAAAGAGGGCAGCACGACCGCCAGAGTGGCAACGACGGCTCCCATGAAACCGGCCTGGCTGCTTCCGATATATGTGGCAAGGTTGACCATGATAGGGCCGGGAGTGCTCTCGCTGACCGCGATCATATAGGTGAGCATTTCTTCGCCGAGCCAGCCGTATGACATGACCACATCACGGATAAGAGGGATGGCACCGTAGGCTCCGCCAAAGGCAAAACATCCAACCTTAAGAAAGCCGATAAACAGATCAAGCAGGATCATTTTGCTCCACCGCCTTTCTGCTCAGGCGCTATGCCCAAAACAAACACCCCAAGGCTGACTGCCGCCGCAGCCAGCATAAGGCTTATGGACGAAAAGTTCAGCGAAAAGATGTTGATGCAGAGCATGGCCGCACACGAGCAGGCCATAATGGCGCGCGGCAGCTTTTTCTTATGCATCTTTTTGAGCATGGTAAATGCCGCATCCAGAATAAGGATACCAACGGCGATCTTTATTCCCTTGAATGCGTTGGCGATAAGGGTAAGCTCGAGGAAATTGTCAAGGAACACGGAGATCAGATAAATAACGGCAAAGGAGGGCACTATGATGCCAAAAGTTGCTGCCAGAGCCCCGGCAAAGCCAGCCTTTTTATAGCCGGTAAAGGTTGCACAGTTGATGGCTATGGGGCCGGGAGTCGATTCGGCTATGACCGTTATATCCATCATTTCGTCATGGGTGATCCACTTCTTATTTTCAACACATATATTCTCTATCATTGCGATCATCGCATAGCCTCCGCCAAAGGTAAAGAAACCTATTTTGGCAAAGGTGAGAAACAGGTCGCACAAAATATTCATTCGGCATCATTCTCCTTTCGGTATTCACATTGACATACTGTCATGTCGCGGTCGACCTTGAGCGAAGCATCCCGCATCAGGCCAAACTGCTCTGCCAGAAAATCGGCCGCCTCCTGAGAGGGCAGATAATGGGTGTGATATCCATATTTTTCGCCATATACAAGGCCGGCCTCCTTCATCACCTTCATGTGCTGCGAAACAGCCGGCTCGGAAATGCCGAGCTTTTTGGAAAGAGAGCGCACACAATGCTTCCTCTCCAGCAGAGCTCGATATATTTTCAGGCGCGTGGGCTCGCCCAATGCCCTTAGCATCCTTTCAAGCTCCATATAAACACCTCTTTTGTTTAAGTATCGGCTTAATTATATTCTCTTATTGTAATTAAGTCAACACTTAAATAAACAGTCGAAAGGACATCCCCGATCATTGGGGATGCCCTTTCTTTTGCAGTATGTCAGAGAATGGTCTTAAGGCTGTGTTATTCCATATCGAGGAAGTAGGGATATACCCTCTCGCCGTCGCCGCCGTTGGGAATGTAATTGCCCTTGTCGCACAGCAGCGCATAGGTGTTCTTGGCCTCGGGTCTTACAACAAACTGGCACCAGTCGTGAAAATAGCCATCAATATCGCCCTCATCAACAACGAAGCTGAGCTCCAGCGACAGCGATCTCGAGTCGTCCTCGTATGCCTCAACAGTTACCTTCCGGGTAAATTGAGGTTGATATCAATATTAGAATATAGTTTTGCGTTAACATTAAAGTTTAGTTTTAAATATGTACTATCATAGTCTATGTTACATGATACGTTTTCATTGTTCATAAATATTTTACAATCATTAGTTATCGACTCGTCTGAAATTGACTCTAGGAAACTTGTTTCGTCTGTTAGTGTATTGTATACATTGTCAACATCTAAATATACAATTTTTACGCCTAGTTTTCCTTTAATATTGCATTTGCCAGTAATTGCGCTAAGTTCGCAATCGTAGATGTAGCTTTGCACATTAATAATGTTTTTAATATGCACATTTTGGTCAATTGCAATGTTCATTTGCGTTCTGAAATCTAAGTTGGGTAATTTAAATAGGTGAGATACCTTGTAATTATTTTGATTATTAATTTAATACTCCTGTCTATTTAATATATAATTCAATTAGTTAAATAATGATTAAAAACAGA
>JAFQVZ010000257.1 GCA_017407765.1 Clostridia bacterium
ATTATCAGTACCTTCTGCTTTATGCAGACCGCCTCATTCAGGTAGAGCTGTCCTTCGAGCCGTCTGAGGATCAGGCAGCTATAATTGCCGAAAAGCTCACGAGTCTCGGAGGATAAAATCATGCCTACTTTATCTGAGTATCTAAAAGACCCCTGCGGAACCCTATCTATCCCCTATCACAAAAATAAAGTGATCGCTGTTCCTCAGAGCATGATGATAGTTCACAACAGAGATTTTTCTCCCGATTTGCTTGAAGGCTATACCGACGAGCCCTATTTCAGGCTGAAACACGACCTTAAATCCATCCCCTGCATAGCGCGTCCCGGTTTTTCGGTCAGAACAGCCGATAATAAAGACCTATCTCTGATCGCGGACATTATAAACAGGTCGTATAACGATTTGAGTATCACCGAAAATCGACGTGAGACAATGAGAGCTTCGCCTGTTTTCGATAAAGACCTTTGGATCATCGTCATTGATGATGCTGCAGACCGACCAATCGCCTGCGGCATTGCTGAGTTGGATAACGAGGCCCGTGAAGGCATCCTCGAATGGATACAGGTGGTGCCCGAATACCGCGGTTGCGGAGTTGGCAGCCTGATAGTGAGCGAGCTTATAAAAAGGATATCTAAAAAGGCTGATTTTGCCACCGTTTCGGGCAAAGCACGGGATATATATCCCGAAAAGCTATACCGTAAATGCGGATTCTCCGGCAATGATATATGGCATATTCTAAGGCAAAAATAAACAGAAAGTCACGGCAAATGCCGTGACTTTTGCTATTTCATGTACTTTTTTATTATGCTCCACTCGTCACAGAGCCGTTCTAACGACCATGCGGCGTTGGCAGGGCTGGTGCTGGGCAATTTAACCGCCGCAATACCTGTCTGCGGATATTGGTTTTTCATATATATTTCGTATGCTTTGGCGCCGTTGCAGAAAACAGCCTCTATGGGCGCCTCTTTCATAAGCCACACAAGATCACGCGCCTCGACATCTCTGATGGAGGCATCGGCCGCCCCTTCAATAGTGCAGCTCTCTATGGTGTCCCAAAGTGCAAGCCCGCTTTCGAGGATAATGGCCTTCTTCTCATCGATCGAGACCGGCACATCCCTCTGCGCAAGCCTTGCCATAAGCGGCCAAAACCGATTCTGCTTATGTCCGTAATAAAAACCCATCTCGAAAGACTTGGGCGACGGCCATGTGCCAAGGATCAGCGCGCGTGACTCTTTTGAATAAATGGGCTCAAATCCCTTTTGCATAATATACACCTGCTTTCAGAAAAGGCCGCCCGATGTGGGCGGCCTTAAGCTGTTATAAAATTACTGGCAGATGATCTTCTCTACCTCGCCGTAGATCTCATTTGCGATCTCTTCGGCTTCCTTTACGATCGAAAGACCCTTTGTGCGGAACTCTTCAGCCTTTTCGGTGTCCTTAAGGCTGCCGATGTTGATAAGCACATTGAGCCATGCACCCTTGACACAGGCCAGCAGATCGAGAGCTGCAACGCCCAGATCGCTTGCCGCGTTGGCATTGAAGCCATCCAGCAGCTTCTTTGCATTTCTCAGCGCATCAAGAGCCAGAGTCATGGTCTCGAAGGGCACCTCTGTGGAAACCAGCGTGCCTGCCTGAATGGCTGCCGAACGAGCCTTCTTATCCTCATCTGTCTCCTTGGGCATCTTAAAGGCGGCCGAAACCATATTAAAGGCCTCGGTGTCCTTGTCGATCTGCACCTTGAGCGCCTCTACCAGAGGCATACCGCAGTCGCGGATCTCGATGCAGGCATCATTTCTGTCGGCATACTTTTTCTTGCCGATCGTAAGGCCGGCTACCATTGTGGCAAGGCCTGCACCCTGAGCGCCGCAAAGCGCCGAGGCACTTCCGCCGCCGGGAGCGGGAGCATCCGATGCAACTGTGTCGAGATATGCGTTTACTGTCATTTCCGCAAGCTTCATTATAATACTACCTCTCCCTTTTTGATGACTGTTCCGGCCATATTGCTGCCGAAACGGTATACCAGCATCTCCATATCGGGTGCGTTCCAGATGACGATGTCGGCCTGCTTACCCTCTTCAAGGGTGCCGATCTTATCTTCAAGGCCGCAGGAGCAGGCTGCATTGATAGTCACAGCCGAAAGGACCTCTTCGGGAGTCATGCGGTATTTGATATAACCCATGCTCATAGCCAGCTGCAGGTTGAGCGAGGGGCAGGAACCGGGGTTAAAGTCGGATGCGATAGCCACGGGAATACCCAGCTCGATCATGCGGCGTGCGGGAGCGAATGTCTTGTTGAGATAGAAGGATGTGGCAGGCAGCAGGTCGGCAATAACACCGCCCTTAGCCATGGAAGCCATGCCCTTTTCGCCGGTTGCGATAAGATGCTCGGCCGAGACCGCACCAACTTCGCCCGAAAGGACTGCACCGCCGATCTCTTCGATCTCATCGGCATGGATGCGTGCGCGAAGGCCCAGCTTCTGGCCTGCCTTAAGCATCTTTCTGCTCTGAGCAACGTCGAATACGCTGTCTTCGCAGAATACGTCAACAAAATCTGCCAGGCCCTGCTCCTTGACAGCGGGAAGGACTTCATTGCAGAGCATATCGATATATTCGTCGGCTCTGCCCTTGTATTCCTCGGGAATTGCATGGGCCCCGAGGAAAGTGGATACAACATCCATCTTGTGCGCCTTATTAAGGCGCTGATTTACGCGGAGCTGCTTGAGCTCGTTCTCGAGATCAAGGCCATAACCGCTCTTGGACTCGACTGTTGTAACGCCGAGATGGATCATTTCGTTGAGGAATGCCATCGACTTAGCGAAGAGCTCGTCCTCGGTGGCAGCGCGTGTCTTGCCTACTGTGTCGAGGATGCCGCCGCCTGCCTTGAGGATATCAAGATAGCCTGCGCCGCGGAGCTTGAGAGGGATCTCGCCCTGACGGTAGCCGCCGAATACCATGTGTGTATGGCAGTCAACGAGGCCGGGAGTTACCAGCCTGCCCTGAGCATCAACAACGATCTCAGCCTTGTCGGCGCCTTCGGGAAGAGCTCCGTCCGATGTGATGGCCTTGATAATGCCGTCCTCTACGAGAATAGCGGCATTGTGAAGCTTTATATTCTCACCCTGCTTCTCTCCCCCGTGCTTAAAGCTTCCCACGGGGGTCTGCAGTGTGCCGATATTTCTGATCAGCAGCATAATATCACCTTAGATAATGTAGTTCTCGAGAACCTGCTTGTTCTTATCGAAGTTCTCGATCTGGAGATAATACTCTGCCGAGTCGATAAGTGCGTTCATGGGTGTCAGGCCGATGATCTCGGTGCCGACAACTGTAACGCCCCATCTCTTGGCCTCAGCCTTGACCAGTTCAAGAACTCTGTAGAGAGGAGTCTTGTTGAAGTTGGTCATGTTGATGGAGACCTGAGCAATATTTCTGTCCTCGAGCATTACGCCGAGAGCCTTTACGCAGTCAAAGCCGCCGCTGGAGCGTCTGATGACCTTGGAAATGGCATTTGCAACGTTGATGTCGGATGTGCTGAGGTTGATGTTAAAGGCAACCAGAGGCATTCTGCAGCCAACAGCAACTACGCCGGCTGTGGGATGGATCTGTCTGCCGCCGAAGTCGGGCTCCCATTCGGGCTCCTGAACCTTCTCAGCCATGCCTTCGAACTGACCCTTACGGATCTTGGCGAGGTTGACTCTGTGAGGAGCCGAAGCCGAGTCCTCATAGAGGAATACAGGCATGCCTGCCTCGTTCCATACGCGCTCTGCGACCTTCTTGGAGAGCTCGATGCACTCTTCCTTTGTGATCTCCTTGATGGGAACAAAGGGGATTACGTCGACAGCGCCCATTCTGGGGTGCTCGCCCTCGTGCTTTGTCAGGTCAATGAGCTCGGCAGCCTTCTTTGCCAGCTTGACTGCTGCCTCCTCGACGCCTTCTACGGAGCCGAGGAATGTGATGACTGTTCTGTTATGGTTGACATCGGAGCTGTAGTCGAGAAGTGTTACGCCCGCTGTGGAACGTACTTCGTTCAGGACTGCTTCGATAACTTCTGTATTTCTGCCCTCACTGATGTTGGGGATGCATTCTACGATCTTTGCCATTTTTATTTACCCTCCACGAGTTTGTTGATGAGTTCGTCGTTTGCCAGGTAAGGAATTGTAATATGGCCGATATCGCCATAGTTCTGGTTATAGAGGATCGATGTCTCGATGGATGCCTCATTTCTTGCCCAGCTGCGTCTTGCAACGCCGCCCATAACGTCCCACATCATAGCCGACTTGATAACTTCGTCGATCCTGCGGCTGCCGTCGAGAACCAGGCCGAAACCGCCGTTGATGGCCTTGCCGATGCCAACACCGCCGCCGTTGTGCAGAGCGCACATGCTCATGCCGCGTGCTGCGTTGCCTGCGAAGCACTGAACAGCCATATCAGCCATAACATTGGAGCCATCCTTGATGTTGGATGTCTCACGGAAGGGAGAGTCTGTGCCCGATACGTCGTGGTGGTCACGGCCGATCATGACGGGACCGATCTCGCCCTTGCGGACCATCTCGTTGAACTTGAGAGCGATATTGCGGCGGCCTTCGGCATCCTGATAAAGGATACGGGCCTGTGTGCCGACGACCAGCTTGTTCTTCTCAGCGTCGCGGACCCATACATAGTTGTCGCGGTCCTGGAAGCGGCGCTCGGGATCGATGCAGCCCATAGCTGCCATATCTGTTGCGTGCAGATCCTCGGGCTTGCCCGACAGGCATACCCAGCGGAAGGGACCATAGCCATAGTCGAAGAGCATGGGACCCATGATGTCTTCAACATAAGAGGGCCAGATGAAGCCGTCCTTCTCGTCATAGCCGTTCTTGGAGATCTCCTTAACTCCCGAGTCGTAGATAGCCTTCATGAAGGAGTTGCCGTAGTCGAAGAAGTATG
>JAFQVZ010000258.1 GCA_017407765.1 Clostridia bacterium
CGACGTCGAAGGCGCTATGAATGAGCTGAGAGCTATGGGACTTGAAATAGACGATCCGTCAACCCACTACGGATGGTACTGCTTTGGCCCCGACGGCGAGATCTATGTCTGCGCCGAAAACGGACTTAGCCCTACATATACCTTACCAGCCGGATATTTCAGTTCAGATATTCTTAAATAATTCAAGGAGGAAATAACATGAAAAAGGTTTTTGCACTCATTATGGTCATTATTCTCTCGCTGTCGCTTTTTGCCTGCGCAGGCGATGATGAGAAAAAAAACAACGATCTACCTTCTGAAAACAACGATCAGCAGACCAATATTCCCGAAGAACCCAGCCAGCCTGAAGAACCGAAGACTCCTGAGTTTACCGAAGAGACCTTCCCCAAGCTCGACGGCTCGACAGCAACAATTCCTCTGTCGGAGGGGATTGTAAAGGCTCTGCTTGCTTATGCCGCTTCCGACGCGCAGGAGTTTGTACATCATAACACCACTCACAATGCCTATGTAAACCTCATCGACGGCAAATGCGACCTGATTTTTGTAACTCCTCCTTCCGAGGATGAATATGCCATGATGGATGATTCAGGCCGCGAGTTCACGGTACGGCAGGTGGTCAAAGATGCCTTCGTTTTTCTTGTCAATAAAGAAAATCCGGTAGAAAACATCTCTCTCGAAGATCTTCAGAAGATCTATAAAGGCGAGATCACAAACTGGAAGGAGCTTGGCGGCAATGATGCTCCCATCACCCCCTTTCAGCGCCCCGATAACTCAGGCAGCCAGACCCTTATGTACAAGCTGGTAGTAAGCAAAGATGAGATCATGGATGCTCCCACCGAACTTCGCCCCGGCGGAATGGACGACCTTGTAGATGCCGTTTCCAGCTATGACGAAGGACTCGATTCGATCGGATATTCGGTGTTCTATTACGCGTCCGGCATGTATACCGATCCTAACTCCAAGCTTATCTCCATTGACGGAGTTTATCCCACAGCCGAGACTATTGCCGATGGGTCATATCCTCTCACCGACGGATATTATGCCGTTTATGATGCCTCGCTTACCGAAGACTCGGGAGTTCTTCAGCTGCTTGAGTGGCTTGATTCCGATGCAGGCCAGAAAGCTGCTGCAAACGAAGGCTATGTCCCCATGAGGATACTCACAGAATAATACAAGCAATACGCAAAATCCCCGCCGGAAAGATCCGGCGGGGATTCTTATCTTATATTATTTTATCTCAATGCTGAGGGCCTGGCGAATGTCGCCCTCTTCGTCGGCATCATGGATAGCCACCCTATCACCTACATTTACAATGATAGCTGTCTGAGAATCGGCAGCCGATACACTGTAATAGCAGCTCTGGCCATCGAGCCTGAAATAATAATACGAGTTGCCGTCGATAACTGCTGTGCGGATATCTGCAACCTTGCCAGTTATCTCATTCTCCGGCCTTGCAGCTTCGGTGATAACACCATTCTGTGAAAGCAGCCTTACATATTCCTTCTCGCAGTCGGCAACACTTGCGCCCGTTGCAACGATGTTATACTGCTGAACATTTACCATCGCATAAAGTTTTACAAGGCCTGCATTATCCTTGAGCGCCATGAAGTATGTGGGCTCGGAAGATACATTCAGAAGCAGCGGGAACGTAGCTGTATAGTTCAGATGCTGAACTACGCCTTGGGCCGAATACATGGCCGAATATTCTTCTGCACCTGCGCAGGAATAGAACTTTGCATCTTTTGTACGCTGATTAACGAGGATAAAACCAATGTTGCTCTGGTCACCGCCAACCGATGTGATGCCTGTGTAAACATAGACGTCATCATTGAGTGCAATGTAGTTATAGCCCTCGGTGGTGACGGTTACACCCTTCTGTCCGAACATCGAGTTGATGAAGCCACGCTGATACAGGCCGTGATAATCATACTGCTCAATGATAATGTCAGGGTCATAAACCCGGTCTACCCATGTAGGCACTTCTTCATAATACTGGCTTTCGCCGGTAATTGCATTTACAAGAACTGCGCCATTAACATCGGTGCCGCCAAACAGGCCAATGGTCTTTACGATTCTGGGGCAGATCCAATAGGGAGTTCCCTCTTCATCTACCTCAAAATACACCTCATCAAACATGAATGTGGGATAATTAAAGCGAATATGACGATAGATATTGCGGAAGAAGAGCTCGTTGTCGGAATATCGCATTCCTTCGCTGAGTCTTACGACCTCTACATTCTGGCTTACCATATCTACGACGATGTAAGCAGGAAGTCCTTCCGAGAAATTATTGAGCCATTTGAAAAAGTCGCCGTATTCAAGAGGAGCGACACGGACGGGACGATCGTTATAATTGATCTGAGAATATGTGTCGGATACTTCAAACTGCGACACCATATCACTCAGTTCGCCCAACTTGCGGTCGCCAAGTCGTGCAGCCGATGCGGCATCAAGCATGGGGATGCGGTTATAGGAGATCTCCTGAACATCGGCAACAAAATCACCCTCAACAGGCTCGAGAAGCTTTGTGTAAGCACCGGCGCGGAAAACAACACTGGAAGCCACCGTTCCGACACCAAGAAGAACTATCATTGCAATGCATATGATAAAGGGCACAAAGCAGGTTTCCTTGATACTCTTGAAGAACTCGCCCTGTTCTACTACCTTATATATGCCTGATGTGATAAAAGCAGCAACACAATATACAGCCGACATCATAAAGAAGAAACCGTAGAAATCCTGATCATGCAGATTGATGGCCGGCAGTTCGAAATAAAAATAAATTATACCGAACAGCAGTGCAGCACCAATATTTATGGCAAACCTTTTCATTTTGCCTTTAACTTTAGAGTTATCCAAAATCTTTCCTCCTTTGCTGATATATTGGATACTATATTATAATACCATACTCGCAAACGTCCGTCAATTTACTCTTGTTTTACCGCGCTCATGGTGGTATTCTATATATATAATTATTTATTTTGGAGGTAATTCACCTATGCTCAAGCAGCTTTCGGTTCAGGCAAAGGAATATCTTGACAACCACAAGCAGTTTATTCAGGATCTCCTTTTCGAGCTCTGCGCTATCCCCGCACCTTCCAATCACGAAGAACTCAGAGCCGAGTTCATCAAAAAGTGGCTCGAGAACATCGGCGCTGAAGGCGTCTATATCGACGATGCCCTCAACGTAGTTTATCCCTATCAGTGCGAAGGCAAGAACGACCTTCTCTGCATCATGGCTCACACCGACACAGTTTTCCCCGATATGGAGCCCTTCTCTGTTAAGGTCGATGGCAATGTTGCAGCCTGCCCCGGCATCGGCGACGACACAGCCAACGTTGCTATTCTTCTGACACTTATCAAGTATGTCGTAGAGAATAAGCTGGAGGCTCCCAAGGGCGTTCTGTTCGTTCTCGATGCAGGCGAAGAGGGCCTCGGCAATCTCAAGGGCGTTCGTCAGGTCACAAAGGACTATGCAGGCCGCATCGGCGAGCTGGTTTCCCTCGACGGCGGATATACAGGCTTCTGCAATAAGGCAGTAGGCTCGATGCGTTACAACATCGCTCTCACAACAGAGGGCGGCCATTCTTACGGCGCATTCGGCAACCGCAACGCTATCCAGCGCATGGCTGCCATCATTGAAAAGCTCTATAAGATCGAAGTTCCCCATGACGGCGACAGCAAGACAACATACAATGTCGGCATGATCTCGGGCGGCACATCGGTCAACACCATCGCGCAGAGAGCTGAGATGCTCTATGAGTACAGAAGCGACTCGCAGAAGTGCCTCGACCAGATGGGTGTATGGTTCAGAGAGATCATCGAAGAAGCAAAGAAGGACTGCATCGAGCTGACAGTCACAGTCCTCGGCGAAAGACCCTGCATGGGCGACATTCCCGCTGACCGCCAGGCTGACCTTGAAGCACGCACAAGAGAAGCCATTGCTACCCAGTACGATGGTCCTGTGGGCAGCTATTCCGGTTCGACCGACTGCAACATCTCCTTCAACCTCGGCATTCCCTCGGTATGCTTCGGCGGTTATCTCGGCAAGGGCGCTCACACAAGAGAAGAGCATATCTTCCTCGACACTCTGCCTGTCGGCACATCTATTGTAGCCGCTTTCCTGCTGGATTATTTCAACTAAACCGTATTTTCAAAGCCCGGAGCCAAGGCTCCGGGCTTATTTTTGCATATATGCTCCTGTTTGGGGAAATATTATAGAAACATATTCCGCAAAAGGAGCCACATCAATGCTCATTCCCTTTATCCGCACACTTATCCTTTATATCGTTATAATTGCTGCCATACGGCTGATGGGAAAACGTCAGGTTGGAGAACTGCAGCCCAGCGAACTTGTGATCACTATCCTGATCTCGGCTGTTGCTTCTGTGCCGGTCCAGGATGTTACGATCCCCCTTAGCCATGGCATCATACCGATACTCACCCTCATGGCAGCCGAAGTGATAATCTCTGCAATTTCACAGAAAAACATCAGATTTCGCCGTATGCTGAGCGGCAATCCCGTTCTGGTCATCAAAGACGGCCAGTTTTTGCAGAAGGCAATTCGAAAGCTTCGGCTTTCCACCGATGACCTTCTTGCAAATCTCAGGTTAAACGGTGTGTTTGACCTGAGCCAGGTCAGCAGGGCGCAGGTAGAAACAAACGGACAGCTAAGCATCCTTTTATCGCCGCTTGACCGTCCGGCTTCTGTAAGTGATCTTGGACTTTCCCCTGCTCTGCGCGGCCCTTTCTATACCATCATCTCAGACGGACGCATAATTTCCGATAACCTCAAAAGCATAGGCTGCGACAATGTATGGCTGAATAAAACACTTTCAGAAAAGGGCGCTGGTTCTCCTTCGGAAGTATATTTTCTTTGTGCCGATATTTATGGCAACATCATCTTCTGCAAGGAGAATCCCGAGCAATGAGTCCTAAAGTTATCGGCGCAGTTTTAATAATATTCTTTATTCCGCTTATGGGCACATTCTTTCTGACCCGAACCGAAAAATGTTGTCTTGAGATCATAGAATACATCAATATCGCAGAAAAAACCAACGATGACCAAGCCATTCTCAGTGCGATTTCGGTTCTGAAAAAGAATGAAAAGGCTCTGACAGCGCTCACTACCCATGATGAAGTCGATGCCATATTAAATGCACTTCGCCGTGCGCTTACACTCAGGCGGCTGAATGATATCGAAGAATGCCGTCAGGCCCTTAGTGAGGCATATACTTCAGCCGTTATAGTCAAGAACTTCGATCGGCCTTCCATAAGAAACATTTTCTGATAAAAAAGAGCCCCGGTTTTACCGGGGCTGATGCCAATATACTATGCCTCTGTCTTTCCGTTTCGAAGAAGCTTGTTAAGCTCCTCCATAAAGGTGTTGATGTCTTTAAACTGACGGTAAACCGACGCAAATCTTACATATGCTACTTCGTCGATCTTTTTAAGTTCTTCCATTGCAAGCTCGCCAATATGTTCGCTTTTCACTTCACGGTTGAGCGAATTGGAAATATTCTGTTCGATACTGTTTACGGCCTCCTCCAGCCGCGAGAGAGGAACCAATCTCTTTTCACAGGCTTTTACCATACCGCTGAGTATCTTATTACGGTCAAATGTCTGTCTGGAGCCATCTTTTTTCACGACGACTATAGGGAGGCTTTCTACCGTTTCGTATGTTGTAAAACGGCTTCCGCACGAAAGGCACTCTCTTCTTCTGCGAATGCTGCTGCCCTCATCTGTGGGCCTGGAATCAACGACCTTGCTCTCGTTATATCCGCAAAAAGGACATTTCATGATAATTCCCTCCAGACATTGTTTCTTAGGAAATTATACCATTGTTCTCGTCAGTTTTCAATATAATCATCAACAATATCAGCCAGAGTGACCGGTGTTGCTCCTCCCTCCCAAAGAAGATCCACCAGCTTTTCAGCCTCTGTGATGTTCCCCGCTACATCATGCACGGTTTTGGATTCTATCATATCCCCTCCATCGGCTATGACAGATACTCCATACGTTTCGGCTGCCAGACCCTCAAGTTTTATCCGGCTGATCGCCAGGCAGTATATCAGCTTGATCTCCTTTCCCCTCTCGTCTGTAATCGATCCCCTTCTCCTTACAGCTAATTCCTCCATCATTTAATCCTCCTTTTATTATCCCTCTTTTCGTTTCCCTCACCTATATTCTGTCACTTTTATTCACGAATGTCCACCTAATCTCATCGACTAATTCCGACAAAAAGCGCAGCATTTCATACGAAAAGCTGCGCTTTTTCCTATTATTCCGCCTGCTCAGGGATCAATCTCAGAATACTCCAGATATATGTCCCCATTTTATCATTAGATCCCAGCTCAACAAGCCAAATCTCACCGTCTGCCTTCACAAGGAACATTCCCGGCTTCATTGGAAGATAAAGCAGCTCACTGTAAATCTCACTTATATTATGATCCACCTCAAATCCTTTAGGGATATGCATCTCTGTCCACTCTTCATCAGTATAAGGAAACTCCTGCCATTTCCATTCGGACACCTGTGCAATATGATCGGGTGCACTTTCATCGGAGGCATCGGAAATAAACATATCATCTTTGATGACATATCTTATCCCGTCCTGCCCCGGGATAAATAACGAGGAACTCAATGGATTCATATAAAGACACTTATCAGCCACATATACCATTCCATCAGAAAGTCCTTCATTTTCAAGAGTATATATTATCTCGAAAACAGACACCCCCTTTTCTCCCTGAATGTAGTATACTGCCTTCTCTCCATCTCGCTCATTAATGATTACATTAATTTCAAATGATCCGTCTTTGCCTTTTTCAAGCTTATGGGTTTCTTTTTCAATAAACGAGCCCTTATATCTGTGTTCACTTACCACAAGAATATCGGCATCCCAGTCAGCTTTTAATCTTATCTGCCCTGAATGAG
>JAFQVZ010000025.1 GCA_017407765.1 Clostridia bacterium
AGGCCTTCGGCAATAGCCGTCTTACCTACACCCGGCTCGCCGATGAGGCAGGGGTTGTTCTTGGTCTTGCGCGAAAGAATGCGCACTACCGAACGGATCTCGCCATCGCGTCCGATAACGGGGTCGAGCTTCTGCTCTCTCGCCATCTCGACAAGGTCGCGGCCGTATTTTTTAAGGACATCGTACGTGCCCTCGGGATTATCACCCGTGACCCTTGCCGAACCTCTTACATCCTTGAGTGCCACCAGAAAAGCCTGAGTGCTGATATTATATCTTGCAAGTATCTGCTTGACCTCGCCTTCGGCCTTTTCGATCAGTCCGAGGAAAATGTGTTCGACCGAAACATATTCGTCTCCCATGCGGTTTGCCTGCATCTCAGCCTCCGAAAGAGCCTGCTCGGCGGCCTGAGAGATATAGATCTTATCCATCTCCCTTGCTCCGCCGCTGACTCTGGGCAGCTTATCAAGCGCTCTGCCGCAGTCGGACAACACAGCTGTGTCGTCGACCCCCATCTTTTTCACAAGCTGAGCGATAAGGCTGCCATCATAGCTCATAAGGGCATGAAGCAGATGGATCTGCTCGATCTGCGGGTTGCCGTTTTCCGATGCCTTGCTCTGGGCAAGGCGGATGACCTCTATTGTTTTTTCTGTAAGCTTGTTTGTGTTCATAAAATAATTACCTCCTGTCAGACAAGTAATTTATGGTTATTTTGATATTCTCTGTATATTCTGACTATCTCACTCTGGCAATCGGTGCCCTCGCTGAGCGATGCAAAATAGAGCTTCATGCAGCGGTCGAGCACCGTTACATAGTCTATGATGGCCTGTCCAAGCAGATCTCCAGAGGCATTCGCCGTCTGATAAAGCACCCTTGTGTATTTTCCGTCGCCTATGCTGCAGGAAGGCAGCGCGCCTATCGAGCTCTTCTCCACCGCTGCCCACAAAGCAAAAAAACCGTTAAGAGCCTCGATCAGGCTCCTGCTCTGCGTCCTCATAGTGACTCTGAGCTCGCCGAGGGCATCGCCGCTTCGGTAGAGCTCAACGCTGTATTTAACAGTGGGGTTATATTTATATCTCAGCGCGCTTTTAAGAGCCATGTGGGTATCGGTGGGCCTAAGCATTAGCTGAAGCTGCTCCATTTCCTCCACCACTCGCGCCGCATTTGAAAAGATGTCTCTCATCCTCTGCTCGGGAGTGACATAGGAAACATATTCGGCCAGAATACGGTTTATCATGTTTGACCTGCTGGTGCCTTCGCGGTAGGCCAGATTGTCTACCTGCCTTATAACATCATCTGAAAGAACTATGCTGTATACACTCTTATTCATATCCTTCCCTCTTTTTCATTTATTTTTCATTCTGGCTATATTTTATCACCTCTCAATAATTTGTCAAGCATATTATATAATCTGAAGTGCAAATTATTATTCTGTTCACAATTTAGGGGTATAGAAAAAGCTCCTGCCGAAGCAGGAGCTTTTGTAATGCTGTGATTAAATTACTTGACCTTGATGTTCTTGATGTAGGTCTGCTTGCCCTTTTCGAAGTCGTCCATAACTTTGTCGATGAACTCCATGCCCTCGGTTACCTTACCGAATGCAGCATAGTCGCCGTCGAGGTGGGGAGCTTCGTCGAGCATGATGAAGAACTGGCTGCCTGCCGAGTTGGGGTCAGCTGCTCTTGCCATCGAGATGACGCCTCTTGTGTGCTTGATGTCGTTTGCATAGCCGTTGCTTGCAAACTCACCTACGATCTTCCAGCCGGGGCCGCCTGTGCCTGTGCCGAGGGGGCAGCCGCCCTGGACCATAAAGCCGCGGATGCAGCGATGGAACTTGAGGTTCTTATAGAAGCCGCTGTTTACCAGCTCTACAAAGTTTTCAACAGTCTTGGGAGCGATTTTAGGATAGAGCTCGATTCTTACAGCCTGCTCGTCGGTCATACCATCGAGCTTCATAACTACCTTTACGATATCGCCGTTATTGGCCTTTTTTGCCTTAGCCATTTTGATTATCTCCTTACTTATTAAAAAGTTTGTTTAATTATACCATGCTCAAAAGCTGCTTTCAACTGCAGTTTGAGCCGCTTATTTATAAAAGCCCGCACCATTCACCGGAGTTGTCCACTCCTGCATCGTCAGAAGGTTATAGTTTCCGTTTTTAAGATTTCGCATCACCGTATATGCCGCATCGGCCGCACCCTCTGTCGACATCAGCCTGAGGACCGAGGTGCGCGGAGCCTTTTTAAGGAGGTTCGATGTGTTGGCGCTCACGGTATAGCCGTTTGATACGGCGCTTCCGGGGTCAAGCGATGCATCCCATAGCCTGAGTCCCGCAGCCTCTATTGCCTCAAGCTGTTCGCCCGAAAGCTGACGGCTGCCCTGATCGACACATACCATCCTTGTTTTCCGGAACACCAGGGAGGAAATAAGCTCGTTTATCCTTTCGGCCTCACCCGCAGGGTCATCTGCCGAAACAAACACGCCCAGCTGGTGCCCCTCGCAGACTATTCGCCTTAACAGGTCGCCCTGAGAGGCAAGATCACCCGAAAGAAAGAAGGCAGCCTTATATCCATAGGAGCTCAGAGCTGTAAGCAGACGGTCGGTGTGTTCGTTCAGCTCGCCGCAGACAGCGATATAGACATTTTTGGTCTGCTCAGGCTCGGGGTCCGGCTGGGGCGTGACATTATTTTCAGGCTCAAGCGAATCGACATAGCGCTGATATATATTTCTGATGGTTTCTTCGTTATTGGCGACCAGCTCGCTGTCGCTGTACGGCGAAACGATGCTGCTTATCCTTATGACCGGGCCGTACTCGGTAGGGATAACGCTGTATTCCACTCCGAACACACGGCAAATGAACTCGATCGGAACAAATATGACCCCACCACGTATCTCGGCAAGGAAGGCATATATCTTACCGTCCTGGTCGTAGGTTATGCCGCTTCCTATGTCAAAGATAAGCTGCTTTGACGAGTTGTATACCTTAAGGATGCGGCTGTCGGAATCGTAGAAATACTTGATAGGCTTGATCCTCATAAGATAACGGTAGGATATATACATACTGCCGTTCATCCTGAGCGGCATATTGCCTGACGAAAGGCTGTATATAAAAGTGTCGTTGATGCAGAGAAAGGTCAGGTCTCCTGTGGCCGAAGCCTTTCCCGGAATAAGCGTGAGCACGATGGCCAGGGCAGCAGCCAGACAAACCGCCTTTAAAACTGTTTTTTTCATAATTTTAAGACCTCACCTGCCCTTTCCCCATTGTCTCATTTTCGATCCATATAATATCTTTCGGAGGTCAGCGCGCCCGCAAGCTCGTAGGCTACTCTGTCCATGCCGCCGTACCAGTCAACGATAACTGATGAAACAATTCCTTCGGCTTCCTTTTCGCTCTCCAGAGGAAGAGTGATACGGTAGCTGCAGCCCTTTCCGGGAACACTGCTTCTTACCAGGCTGCCATGCATCTTTCTGGCATAGATCGAAGCCACATCCAGCTCGATATCCTCGCCGTAAATGATCTTATCTGAATTAAAGAGATCAAAGGACGAGTTGATCTGCATAAGGAGATTGCCTTCCTTGACCTCGGCTTTCATTGCTATTCGGGCGGTTTCCACACCGGCTCTTATGATGCTGTGAGCCACAACGTTCAGGATGACCTTGCCCAGAGCCATCGAATCATACCAGCACACAGCGCTGCCTTCCTGACATTCGTATGTGATATTTGCTTCTTCTCCGCACTGATCCTTTATGGCCTCAAACAGCCCGCGCACCTCAGAGAGCATATCATTCTGGCAGGGATTCATCACAACTCTGCCCTCTTCATAGTCGGCTCTGGCCACCACATTGCGCGAAATGCGGGCAAGATTCATAATAGTGCGTCTGATAACAGCTTTTGCATAATCGATATCTTCAGAGCCTTCGTTCCTGAGCATGTGCAGCGCCGAGCTCAGGCTCTCGGCATTTCTGTTGATCTCGCCTCCTGTGTATCTCAGCAGAACACTGCCTCCGGCCTTCTTTTTCTCGTCAGTGACAAGAGCGCCGAGGACGATGACCAGCCTGCCGCTTTTCGATATCTGCGAACCGCCCATAAAGCTGTGGCCCGCAATGACACAGTCGAACTGAAAAACGCTCTCTTCGTCCGACTTTCTTATGATATTGGCCGCAATACGGTCTTCCATAATATCATTAAGGTTCTTGCCTGTAATGTCGGTCTCAAGCAGCTCCATAAGCTTGCCGGTTATTTCAAGTATCCTTCCGGACTGCGAGCAGAACATGGTATACTGATCGGGCTCGGCAACTGGGAAAAAAACATTATCTATCATTATTAACTCCTCGTAAAGATTATTTTCTTACATAATTGTACTATATAGCGGGCGACTTTACAAATTATTTTTATTTTTTACAAATATCGGAGTTCATCCCTTGTTTATTGTCTTAAATTGGTATATAATGAGTCTGTGCGAACTAAAACGCCGAAAAATGTCTTATTATCAACAACATCTTGGAGGTTCATCATGTCTGTTAAAGTCGCAATCAACGGTTTCGGCCGTATCGGCCGTCTTGCTCTCAGAGCCGGTCTTGAAATGGAAGAACTCGAGTTCGTAGGTATCAACCATCCCGGCCGTGCTCCCGAGCTTATGGCTTATATGTTCAAGTACGACTCCGCTCAGGGCGTATTCCCCGGCGAAGTTACAAGTGACGAGAACTCTATCACAGTTAACGGCAAGCGTATCCCCATCTTTGCCTGCAAGGAGCCTAAGGATATTCCCTGGGCAGAAGTAGGCGCTGAATACGTTATCGAGTCCACAGGCAAGTTCCTGACAAAGGAAACAGCTCAGGGCCACATCGATGCCGGCGCAAAGAAGGTCATCCTCTCTGCTCCTTCCAAGGACGACACACCCATGTTCGTTAT
>JAFQVZ010000259.1 GCA_017407765.1 Clostridia bacterium
CCCGACGCAGAAAATCAAAAATGTTCTCGCGCTTCACGAGGCCTATGAAAAAGCACACCCCGGAAAAAAGATACTCGAAATCTCAAGTAAGTCGCAGCAGGAGGGCGGCAAAGAACTCTCGGCATTCAACCTTATGATATATGTCCCTTCCCTCGGAAGATCGGTCACTGTAGAGTGTGCCTATCAGGGCGGCAAGGTGTTCGCCGCAGGCGGGCCTTACCTCGACCTGCTGGAGGCGACCTCCCGCGAAGCCAAGAAAGACGAAAGGCTCAAGACCAGCGGCGCTCTTAAGGACTTCGAGTTCGAAGGCCGACGCTTCGGCACAAACGGCACCGACTTTTATGATTACCTTTATATTAAGGCTCTTACACAGAACCCCGAGCTGGCCGCCATTCTGATGGAATATAACGGCTTCACCGATATCGAGTTCAGCCCCAGTAAAGGCCGCGCCTGCCAGGCTGCTGCCGCCGCCAAATATGTTTCCCTCGTCAAACAGGGCCTGCTTGACGAATACCTCTCAAAAATGGAGGCATAAATAAATCCCCGCCGGGTCACCGGCGGGGATCGGTTTATATATTTAGCCAAGCCTATGATGCATTATAGCTGCCAACAGGCCCAATCCATAACGCATTCCTTCCTCATCCATAATATAGGCAGGATTATGGTGCGGTGTAGCCGTGCCCTTGGCCTCATCCCTTGTGCCTATCTCGATAAAGCAGGCAGGGCAATCCTTCTGCAGAGCCGAGAAGTCCTCGCCGGGCATGACCGGCTCGATGGGCAGGATGCTCTCAGGGCCGAACCAGCCCTCCAGGGCCTCTTCTACATATCCGGTCAGCACCTCATCATTGATAACGCTTGCATATCCCCATTCATAGGCCAGCTCGAACTCGGCGCCCGTAGAAGCGCAGACACCGCCCGTGATGCGTTTGATCATCTCGGGGATATCTCTTCTCACCTGCTCGGAAAAAGTGCGTACAGAGCCGGTTATGACCATTTCATGGGGGATGACATTATAAGCATGTCCGGCCGTAAGCTGGCACACCGACAGCACCACCGGCTCCAGCGGACGAATATTGCGCGACACTATATTCTGCAGAGCCGTGATGACCTGAGCGCCGGTTATAATGGGATCGACACACTGGTCGGGCATAGCCGAATGGCCTCCCTTTCCCTTGATGGTGATGTCAAAACGGTCGGTAGCCGCCGTCAGCGCGCCCGAGCGCACACCCAGCTTGCCCGTGGGATAGTTGCTGGAAAGGTGGCAGCCGTAAAGCTCTTCAACGCCCTCCATGACCCCTGCCTCATAGAGCTCGACAGCGCCTCCGGGAGGCAGCTCTTCGGCATGCTGGAAGATAAACACCGCCTCGCCCTTTATTTCGCTCCTGTGGCGCGAGGCGAGGACTGCGAGGGCCATCTGCATGGCTGTGTGGCCGTCGTGACCGCAGGCATGCATGGCGCCGGGATTTTTGGACATAAACTCGAGCCCGTTGTCCTCGGTGATGGGCAGCGCGTCGATATCGGCGCGGAAGGCGATCTTTCTTCCGGGCAGGCCGCCCTTAACGCGGGCGACAAGGCCGGTTTTTGTGGGGCGCGAGATCTCGACCCCCTCAAGCTCTTTAAGCTGCGCCTCTATATAATCGGTTGTTTCGTATTCCTGAAACGAGAGCTCGGCATTTTCGTGGAAGTGGCGGCGCCACTCGACGACCTGCGCGAACAGCTCTTCTGCTTCTTTTATAAGGATCTCTTTATTCATAACAAAACCTCCCCGTTTGTATTTTATGGATATATTATAGCAGATATGGGAGATAAACAAAAGCCGCCCCGTGGGGCGGCTTTTAAGGTTAATATACGATTTTACCGAGCAAATTATAGGTGCTTATCGCTATCCTTATGTGAGATTCCTCGACTTCGCTCGGAATGACATTTTAGTTCGGCATAAAGATACATTGTCGTCCTGAGCTTGTCGAAGGATCTCACGCCATTCTTGTTACATTAGCCCTAAAAACAAAAAGGCATCCGTTTGGATGTCTTTTTGTTTTAATGGCATTTCCGACCGATTTGAATATCCGATAAACATAACAGCAGTGCTTTTTTTAAGGAATTCTTCGGGCTGATCCGCAATTTATGATGGCAACATTATTATACATCGTTTCGAATAACAAAATACGAAAGAAACGTGCCGTATAGCTGCAACATATTCTGAGGGTACGGCTATTCCGCA
>JAFQVZ010000260.1 GCA_017407765.1 Clostridia bacterium
CGGCGACATGAACAATGTCAAGGGTACATCCAGCCTTGCCTGCATCAGCGCTTTCTTTGAGTTTACCGGTGTATCGGCCCATGCTGCAGGCAATCCTCACCTCGGACGTTCGGCTCTCGATGCATGTGAGCTGATGAACGTAGGCGTCAATTATCTGCGTGAACATATCATCCCTGAGGCTCGCGTTCACTATGCATACGTAAATGCAGGCGGTATTGCACCCAATGTTGTCCATGACAAGGCAAAGATCCATTATTTTGTTCGTGCACCCAAGATAAAGGCGGCTCAGGAAATATTCCAGCGTGTTCTTGACTGTGCAGAGGGTGCTGCAAAGATGACAGGCACCACGATGAAGCTTCATTTCCACGAGGCGCTCAGCGACTGCTGCAACAACCGCACTCTTGAAAAGCTTATGCAGGAAGCATTTGAAGAGATCGGCGCTCCTCAGTTCGATGAGGCTGATTTCGAGCTTGCAAATAAGTTCCGCGCAACCTTCAGCGAAGCTGATATTGCCGATGTAGCGGCAGCACTCAGTGATTACGGCCTCACAGCCGACGAAGCTTTCGGTGATTCGCCCCTGCACACAGGCATTCTGCCCTACACACCCATTGATAAGGCTATGCCCGGATCGACCGATGTCGGCGATGTAAGCTACTGCACACCTACAGCTCAGTGCAATGTTGCAACTATTGCGCTTGCAACCCCCGGCCACAGCTGGCAGATGACAGCTCAGTCCCGCTCGTCTATCGCAAATAAGGGCAATATGGCGGCGGCCAAGGTCATGGCTCTTACTGCAGCCAAGGCTATTGCCGACCCCTCTATCCTTGTAAAGGCAAGAGAAGAGCTTAATAAGGCAACCGGCGGCAAATATGAATGCCCCATCCCCGCAGATGTAAAGCCCACTCTGTAATTTTATAAAAATACTCAAAGAGGCATGGTATACAGCCGTGCCTCTTTGGGTTATTTTCTTTTAATGCAGGCAACTTTAACTGATTATTTGGCTTGTATATGTCAGGTCATTTTGATATAATAAATTTTATTAATAATAAATGCTCTGCTGTATTGCCCAAA
Source organism: Clostridia bacterium (assembly GCA_017407765.1). Classification (GTDB taxonomy): domain Bacteria; phylum Bacillota; class Clostridia; order Oscillospirales; family Butyricicoccaceae; genus RGIG1902. Next base: position 1,072 of record JAFQVZ010000260.1, read on the forward strand.
TGATCACCCATTAAAAGTTATCGGTGGATGATGATTTGGATAATGAACAGCGATCGGCCCGGCGCAGAGATCGATCTTTTTGGGTTTACAGACCGTGTTTTCTGCTGTTTAGGCAAATGGAAAAGGACAGCTTGAAATTATGAAAAAAGAAAAATGGATCGTAGCACAACAGAATAAAGAAAATATAGCAAGCCTTCAGCAAGAACTGGGCATTTCTCATCTGGCTGCCGCCATTCTGTCGGCCAGAGGAATTGTTACGCCCGAAGACGCTCTTGCCTTTATGGATTGTGACAGCGCTCATCTCTTTGACCCCTTCCTGATAAAGGATATGGATAAAGCCGTATCAATACTGGAGAAGGCAATAGAAGAGGGTGAGCGCATCGCTGTATATGGCGATTATGATGTCGACGGTGTCACAGCCACATCCATCATGATCCGCTATCTTAGAGGAAGAGGGGCAGACTGCCGGTATTATATTCCCGACAGGCTCAATGAAGGATACGGCCTTAACGAAGCGGCCATTTCCGAGCTTAAAGAGGACGGCTGCACCCTGCTTGTGACAGTCGACTCGGGCATAACCGCCGTTGAAGAGACCGACTATGCCAAGGCAATGGGCATCAAGGTCATTATAACCGACCATCACGAGTGTAAAGATGAGCTTCCTCATGCCGACGCTGTGGTCAACCCCAGAAGAAGCGACAGCGAGCATCCTTTCAGAGAGCTTGCCGGCGTAGGTGTTGCCTTCAAGCTTATCTGTGCGATGGAAAAGGGACGTCCTGTAAAGGAACTGCTCGATATGTATGCCGATGTTGTTGCTCTCGGCACGATCGCCGATGTAATGCCCGTGCTGGGTGAAAACAGAATTATTATTTCTGAAGGCCTTAAAAGGCTCAGACATACCGATAATATCGGCATCAGGACACTTATGCAGAAGCTGGGCCTTGACACCAAGCCCATAACGGCCAATTCGGTCAGCTTTGTTCTGGCTCCCCGCATCAATGCTGCGGGAAGAATGGGCGAGGCCGACTGCACCGCAAGGCTTATGCTCACAGGCAGCGGAAGCGAGGCTATGGAGCTGGCCGAACATCTCTGTGACCTTAACAGGCAGCGTCAGGAGGCAGAGAATGCTATTTACGAGCAGATCCTCGGAGATATCGAGCGCGATCCCTCGCTTGCTTCCGGAAAAATCATGGTGCTTTGGGGAGATGGATGGCATACCGGTGTTATCGGAATTGTTTCCTCAAGGTTGGCCGACCGTTATGGAATGCCCTGTGTGCTTGTTTCTATGACGGGCGACTGCGGCAAGGGTTCGGGCAGAAGCATCAAGGGATTCAATCTATATGGTGCGCTCAGCGATAATGCCGACCTTCTTGAGCGATTTGGCGGACACGAGCTGGCTGTCGGCCTTTCGGTCAACCGTGAAAATCTTGAAGAGCTCAGAAGCAGGCTTCAGGAATATGCCGAGAGATGCGCTGTAGATGAGGAGCTTGAGCCCTGCATCAATATCGACTATGCGGTCGAACCTAACGAGCTGGGGCTTGAGGCCGTAAAGAGCCTCAGCGTGCTGGAACCCTTTGGCATGGGAAATCCGATGCCGCTGTTTATCCTTCGGGATGCTGTGATAGAGGAGATCACACCTATCAGCCACGACAGACATATAAAGCTGCTTTTCTCAAAAAACGGCTATCGTTTCTACGGTTTTGTTTTCGGAATGGGAGCAAGATCCTGTCCGTTTGTTACCGGAGATGAAGCCGATATCGTTTTCTCTGCTGAAGTCAACTATTTCCGCGGACGCGAGAGCGTTCAGCTGGTGGTCAAAGATATAAAGTGGAGCCAGGCGGCAGAAAGATGCGACGAATGCTCGTTTGACATTTACGAACGTTTTGTTTCGGGAGAAAAGGTGGACAGAGAGCAGGCGCTTTTCCTGTGTCCCTGCCGAGACGATCTTGTGGCTGTGTTCAGACATGTAAAGTCCAACAAGCAGGACGGCATGCTTTGCGGTATGCCCAGAACATTATACAGAAAGATAAAATACGAATCCAAATGCTGCATGAATCAGGGGAGGTTTCTTGTCTGCATGGATATTCTTAAGGAGTTTGATATCTTCGATTATCAGATGATGGGAGATAATATCGTCATCCGTGACCTTGACTATAAGGGTAAGGTGGATATCAACGGCTCCGGGATCCTGAAGAAACTTATGGAAGTCATAAAGGGGTAGTAATCATGACCAGATCGGATATTCCTGAAAATTATCTTAAAATGATCGACGAGATCGCCGAACATCATCCTGAAGAAAAGGACCTTGTTTACGGCGCCTTTGATTTTGCGCTCAATCACCACGGCGAGCAGCGCAGAAAGAGCGGTGAACCCTATATCGTTCACCCTATTTCGGTTGCACATATCATCGACAGCTGGGGCTTCGACATCGAGTCTATTCTTGCGGGCCTTCTCCACGACACCATCGAAGACACCGATGTTACATTCC
>JAFQVZ010000261.1 GCA_017407765.1 Clostridia bacterium
ATCAACCGCCACGAACACGCCCAGTCGGGCGGCATGCTGGCCTTCTCGCTGCTCAATCAGATGGGCATGGATCCTGCCGAAGTTGCCCTTATCGTCACCGCCATCGGACATCACGACGAAGGCTCGGGCGCACCCGTTCACCCCATTTCGGCCGCACTGATAATTGCCGACAAGAGCGATGTTCGACGTTCGCGCGTGCGCGACAAGGCAGATATCAACATCGATATACACGACCGTGTAAATTATGCCGTAACAGCTTCCGAGCTGGATGTTTCCCTCGAAGATAAGCTTATTAAACTGGCGCTGACCATCGACACCGAGATTTGTCCGGTAATGGAATATTTCGAGATCTTCCTCTCCCGTATGATGATGTGCCGCAAGGCTGCCGAATATCTCGGCACACGCTTCAGCCTCGAGATCAACGGCACAAAACTCCTTTAATAAAAGAGGTATCCTATGAGCAAACTTGAAAAAAGACTCTTTGACAACGACCCCTATCTTGACAAGATCACCGCCACAGTCGAGTCCTGCGAAAAGATCAAGGAAGGCTATTCCCTCATTCTCGACCGCACCATCTTCTATCCCCGCGGCGGCGGACAGCCCTGCGAAGGCGGCACCATAAACGGCATGAATGTCCTTGACGCCTACGACGAGGGCGGTGAGATCCTCCACATCGTCGAACAGCCCATTGAAGCCGGCACCGAGGTGTCGATTGAGATCAATATGAAAAATCGCCGTGCAAATATGTGTCACCATCTGGCCCAGCATATCCTTTCGGCTATCATGACGAACGAGTTTGACAACGACACGGTCAGCGCCCATATGGAAGACGGCTATGGCCATATCGAGCTGCCCCGCAAAATGACTCCCGCCGAGCTGCGCGACCTTGAAGCTCGTGCTCGCGAGGTAATTGCCGCAGATCACCCCGTTAAAACCTACTATATCACCCCCGAAGAGGCGCAGAAGGTAAAATACCGCGGCAAGATCACGCCTCATGATATGATCCGCTTCGTCGAGATCGAAGGTTTTGACATCAACGCCTGCGGCGGCTGCCACTGCCGCTCTACCGGCGAGCTCAGGCACATCGTCATCACCGGCACAAAGGATGTCCGCGGCCTGTTCAGGATCTATTTCAAGGCCGGGGCCGATGCCGAGGCCGAGCTGGAAAACCGCACCCTTTATCTCATGTCGGCTCAGCAGTCGCTGGGGGTAGAATGGTCCCACGAGCTGCCCGAAGCCGCCGAAAGCACTGCAAAGGCTCTGATGGGGGCAAAGGCCACCCTCGAGGCTTATCATAACCGCATAGAGACTCTTTATTACAACTATTTCCTCTCGATATCCGAAGATATCGGAGGTCGCCCCTTTATCAAAGACTTCATCAATGACTATTACGACACCAATACCCTGAAGTCGGTCGCTTCCCGCCTCGTCAAGGAAAAGAAGGCCACCGTTATCCTCTGTGCCTGCGACGAGCAGGAAGGCTCGCTCATCTTCATGCGTGCCAAGGGTCCCAAGGAGCCCGACCTCGGCATGTATGTCAAGAAGCTGATGGCCGACCATGGCGGACGCGGCGGCGGAAGCCCCGTTCTGGCTCAGGGTATGTTCCCCACCTTCACCGACGCGGCTCACGAAGCTGTTATGAAGGCATTTGAAGATATCCGCAACGATGCCGTAAAGGCAGCCCTGTAAGAAAGGAGCAGACAACATGAGCATTGAAAGAAACATTGGCCTTGAAGCCGTAAGACACATGCAGGACCGACAGTCGGTCAGAAACTTTCAGGATAAGCCAATCCCCCAGGAGGATCTTGATGCAATTCTGGATGCCGTTGTCAACTGTGCCACAGCCGGCAACCTTCAGCCCGTTTCGGTGATCGTCGAACGCGACCCTGAAAGAAGCAAAAAGCTGGGCGAGCTCTGCACAAAGCAGCCCTTCCTTGGCAAGGCAGCCGTCAACCTCATCTTCCTGCTCGACTGGCACAAGCTGGGTGTTTACGCCGCTGAGCGCAAGGCTCCCTTTAACTGCCACGACAGCTGGATGCATTTTGTGACCGGCCTTGAAGATGTTATGTGCGCCGCACAGACCGCCGAAACAGCCGCACACATGCTTGGCATCGGTTCGTGCTTCATCGGCACAGCAATGCATTCGGGCGCCGAGATCGCCGAGATGTATAACCTGCCCAAGCGCGTATATCCCATGGTAGTGCTGACCCTCGGTTATGCCAAGGATCTGCCTGCCAAGCGCCGCAAGCTTGAAAAGGATTATATGGTGTTCGAGGGCAGATACCCCGATATCGATACAGAGGATCTCTGCCGCGCATACGACAAGAAATACGAGGGCATCACTCTCCCCTTCCCCTCGAGGCCCGATCCCCGTGCAGCTATGGTCGAAAAGATCCGCCGCGGCCTGCTGACAACATACTCGCCCGACGAGACCGAGCAGATCATTGCCCATGCCCTTGAGCGCGGATATATCACCGAGGTTCAGCGCCGCTTTGCCTACCATTATCATGCCGTTGACAACTATAACACCGGCGGCCATATCCTCGAGATGATGAAGGCACAGGATATGTTCCCCACCCGCATCCTTAATGACGGCAAGATCGAGCTTTAAAAGCAAAGCCCAAAATTATCTGAAAGTGAGATTTGTTTCATGAGTGTACATACTAATCTTTCGATGCTGACCGACTTTTATGAGTTCACGATGGCCAACGGTTATCTCAAGGCCGGCATCGCCGATACAACGGCTTATTTTGATATGTTCTTCCGCAAGATCCCCGATGGCGGCGGATACGCCATTATGGCAGGTGTCGAGCAGCTGGTAGATTACCTCAAGAACCTCAAGTTCGACAAGGAAGACATCGACTATCTGCGCAGTAAGAACCTCTTCTGTGAAGAGTTTCTTGAATACATCGAGAACTTCGAGTTCAAGTGCGATGTATGGGCAGTTCCCGAAGGCAGCCCCATCTTCCCCGGCGAGCCTCTGGTAGTCGTACGCGGCCCTGTAATGCAGGCACAGTTCATCGAAACAATGGTCCTTCTGACCATCAACCATCAAAGTCTTATCGCAACCAAGGCCAACCGTATGGTTCGCGCCGCCAACGGACGCGCTGTCATGGAGTTCGGCTCCAGACGTGCCCAGGGCGCTGACGGCGCTGTTCTCGGTGCAAGAGCAGCCTACATCGGCGGCGCAGTCGGCACAGCCTGCGTCCTCTCTGACCAGCTCTACGGCACACCCGCAATGGGCACTATGGCACACAGCTGGGTCCAGATGTTCCCCGACGAGTTCACAGCCTTCAAGACCTACGCCGAAGCCTATCCCGATAACTGCACCCTGCTTATCGACACATACAATGTCCTCAAGTCGGGCCTTCCCAATGCGATCCGCACAGCGCGCGAGGTCCTCGAACCCATGGGCAAGCGACTCAAGGGCGTACGCATCGACTCGGGCGACATCGCATATCTCAGTAAGCGCATCCGCGAGACCCTTGATGAAGAGGGTATGCAGGACTGCGGCATCGTAGTCTCCAACTCGATGGACGAGTTCCTCATCCGCGACCTGCTGATGCAGGGCGCCAAGATCAACTCCTTCGGTGTCGGCGAGCGCCTTATCACCTCCAAGAGCGAGCCTGTTTTCGGCGGCGTTTACAAGCTGGTAGCCATCGAGGACCAGGATGGCAACATCATCCCCAAGATCAAGATCTCGGAGAATGTCGGCAAGATCACAACCCCCTGCTTCAAGAAGCTGTGGCGTCTTTCCAGCCGCCGCGACGGCCACTACATCGCCGATGTCATCACTCTTAATGACGAGATCATCGACGATACACAGCCCTACACCATCTTCGACCCCGTATATACATGGAAGAAGCAGACCCTTGATAATTTCCAGGCTGAAGAGCTGCTGGTTCAGATCTTCGACAAGGGCAAGTGTGTTTATGAGCCCCGCGATATCAAGGAGATCCGTGAATACTGCAAGGATACCACATACCGTCTGTGGGGCGAGGTCACCCGTTTCGAAAATCCCCATCCTTATTATGTCGACCTTTCCAAGAAGCTCTGGGATATCAAATACCAGCTGCTTGAGGAAAAGAGCATGTAACAACAAAAAAGACTCCCATACGGGAGTCTTTTTTTACATCAATTTCTCAGGTCGGCTCTGATATGGTCGGGTTTGAGCAGCAGGTCAAGGCCGTCGGTGATACTCTTTACGAATATATCGGCATGGCTCAGAAGGCCGGCGTACATTCCCTCGCCCAGCAGAACGGCCACCGCAAGGTCGGCCTTGTCAAACATGGGAATATCGTTAAAGCCGTTGCCGAAGCACACAACGCCGCCCTCAAGGCCCTCGA
>JAFQVZ010000003.1 GCA_017407765.1 Clostridia bacterium
GGCATTGCCAAACCTCAGTCAGCTGCGCTGACAGCTCCTTTCAAAAGGAGCCTTGGATACGGCGGGCGATTCGTGAATCGCCCCTACAATATCCCCCAGTCAACTTCGTTGACAGCCCCCTTTAGGCAAGGGGGCCATGTAAATAAAAAAACCATCCACAATCTGTGGATGGTTTTTCTGTTTCATCTGATCTCACGGCGGCCTTCAATAGCCATCGAGAGGGTCTTCTGATCGGAGAACTCGAGGTGTCCGCCAACCGGCATGCCATAGGCAAGTCGGGTGATCTTAAGACCGAAGGGCTTGAGCAGCCTTGCGATATACATGGCCGTGGTCTCGCCCTCGGTGTCGGGATTGGTGGCAAGGATGATCTCCTTGACCTCGTCCAGCGCCGCACGCTCAAGCAGCTCGCGCACCTTGATATCGTCGGGGCCTACACCGCTGAGAGGCGAAATAACACCGTGGAGCACATGGTAAAGGCCGCGGTATTCACGGGTGCGCTCGATGGCGATCAGATCCTTGGGATCGGTCACCACACAGATGGTGGAGGGATCTCGGGTCGGGTCGGAGCAAATGGGACATTTATCGCCCTCGGTCAGGTTCTGGCAGACCGAACAGGTTTTTATCGCGGTCTTTGCCGCAAGGATGGCATTGGCAAACTCCTCGGCATCCTCTTTATTCATCGAAAGGACATGAAAAGCCAGCCTCTGGGCCGATTTGTGCCCCACACCGGGCAGACGCTCGAACTGCTCGATCAGCTTTTCGAGAGGGGGTGCGTAATGCTTCATCTCTCTTAGAAGGGCAGGCCCTTCATGCCGCCTGTGATCTTGTTCATCTCACGGGCTGTTGTCTCTTCGCACTGTGTCATGGCCTCGTTTACGGCTGCCATGACCAGATCTTCCAGCATCTCGACATCGTCGGCATCAACTACTTCGGGGTTGATCTTGATGCTCTTGAGCAGCTTGCCGCATACAACTGCTGTAACGGCACCGCCGCCTGCGCTTGCTGTAAACTCGCGAGCCTCCAGCTCTGCCTGCATCTTCTCCATATCGGCCTGCATCTTCTGGGCCTGCTTCATAAGTGCATTCATATTGAATCCACCGGGCATTCTTCCGGGCTTCATAATCATCTTCTCCTTTGGTATTTAAATTAAATAATTATTTTATCTTCACGTCAACGCCGAAGTCTCGGGCGCGTCCGCGGATGACTTCAAGAGGGTCTTCCTTCTGTTTGGGCACCAGCTTTTCCACCTTGGCAAAGGCATATCCGGCGCTTTTGCCCGCCTCGTCGATGAGGGCGAGTATCTCGGGCTTGCCTATAAAGATAAGGCCTTCCTCGGGGATCTGGATATGGATGCCGCCCTTTTCCTCAAAGGTCTGAGCCATCCCGAGATAGACCCTTACAGCCGAGCTTATCTTGCCGTTGAGGGCCGCCTTAAGCGCCTCATATCCCTTGCCGCCGGAAGGAGCGGATGAGGGGGCATATTCTCTTCTTACCGGCTCGGCCTTCGGCTCTTCACGCCTTACGGGCGCAGGAGCGGGAGCGGGCGCAGGCTCGGGCATAGGGGGAGGCGTGAACTCGGGCATGCTTCCCTCGGGAGGAACATCGTCCCAGGGGGGTGCCTCGTCCCACCCTGTGTCCTGCACGGGAGCAGGAGCCGGTTCCGCCTTGGGTGCGGGTGCAGCCTTCGGGGCCTCTTTCTTCACCGGAGCAGCAGGCATCGGTGCCTTGGGCATGGGCCGGGGAGCCGGCTTTCTCAGCTGAGCCTCGGGGCCATCGTTTGCCGCGCCCCAACCGGGAAGCGACATCTTGATAAGGCACATCTCGCCGTCCAGCCTCTTGGCCGAAGTCCTTGTGGTTCGGCTGAGGAAGAAATTGATGGCTTCGATGCAGCTTTCAAGCCTGTCTACCGGGCAGCTTGCTGCAAGGCCGGGGACCTGCTCGCGCCAGCGAGACAGCAGATAATCGCCCACTCCGGTGGCTTTATAAAGGTAAATATCGCGCAGAAGCGATAACAGATTGTCGAATATAGCAATTATATCACGGCCTGTCATATAACAGTCGGTGAAAGCGGCGATCGCACCGGCGGCATCCTCGCGCATGACCGCCTCGAAGATGCTGATGATCTCGTGTTCGGAGGCAAGGCCGAGGGCATCGGTGACGCTTTGAGCCGTGACATGGAATGTGGCACCCTTGGCTCTGTCCAGCAGCGAGATGGAATCTCGCATGGATCCATCGCCCATTGCAGCCAGGATATCGGCGGCATCGTGGTCGAGGAGGAACCCGTCCTTATGGGCGATGTCCTCAAGGGCAGCTGCCATTATCTCGGCAGGGATGCGGCGGAAGTCATAGCGCTGGCAGCGCGAAAGGATGGTGGCCGGCACCTTGTGGAGCTCGGTGGTGGCCAGAATGAAAACGACGTGAGCAGGGGGCTCTTCGAGAGTCTTGAGCAGGGCATTGAAGGCGCCCTGCGAGAGCATGTGCACCTCGTCGATGATGTAAACGCGGTACTTGAGCTCGGAGGGGGCATACATGGCCTCCTGACGCAGCTCGCGGATGTTGTCAACACCGTTGTTGGAGGCGGCGTCGATCTCGGTGATGTCGAGGGCCGAGCCGCTCAGTGCGGCGCGGCAGGCGGCGCACTCGTTGCAGGGGTCGCCGTTTTCCTTGGGATGAAGGCAGCAGATGGCCCTTGCCAGGATCTTGGCGCAGGTGGTCTTGCCGGTGCCGCGTGTTCCGGTGAACAGATAGGCATGAGACACCCTTCCTCCGCTGACCTGACTTGCCAGCGAGGCGGTTATGCTGTTTTGTCCGACCACATCGGTAAAGGTAAGCGGACGGTATTTACGATATAAAGCAAGATTGTCTGCCATTTGCCAGACCCCCTTTTTTATAGTTTTATAAGCCCTCTTCGGTGAAGAGGGTGGCGCCATTAGGCGACGGGTGATGGTACGACACATTTGCTGAAAACCGCCTTATCCCTCCATGCCTGATGGCTGTGTCATCAGCAAGAATGGAGGGGTCGTACGTTTCCAGCGAGCATGGTGCTTCAATCCTCAGTCACCTGCGGTGACAGCTCCTTTGCCAAAGGAGCCATTTTGCCCTCTCAGTCAGCTGCGCTGACAGCTCTCCCATAGGGAGAGCCAAGAGCCCTCTTTTGAAAGAGGGTGGCAGGCGCAGCCTGACGGGTGTTTGGCCTTGCCTCCCCTGTGTAAGGGGAGGTGGGTAACGCAGTTACCCGGAGGGGTTGTCCGCAAACAGCCGTCACAATCCCCCAGTCTGCTTCGCAGACAGCCCCCTTTAGGCAAGGGGGCCATTTTGCCAAACCTCAGTCGCCCTACGGGCGCCAGCTCCTTTCA
>JAFQVZ010000026.1 GCA_017407765.1 Clostridia bacterium
GGGGAAGGGGGACCGCCGCACGGCGGTGGATGAGGTGAACTGCGTCCGGTTGCCTGCAAAGCGCTTTGCGACCCCTCATTCGTCACCCTTCGGGCGACACCTTCCCCTCCCAGGGGGAAGGCTTTTGCGCCGACCAATATCCTTATGTGAGATCCTTCGATTTCGCACTTCGTGCTTCACTCAGGATGACAGGGTAGTTCATCGGGCGGGCGTGCAGTGCACGCCCCTACAGGGTGGTTTCCTGTCAGACGAATGTAGGGGCGAGCATTGCTCGCCCGAAGCCTTGAGGCTCAAAAGCCTTCCCGTTTGGGAAGGCTTTTTCTTTTCCCTTGACATAGGTGCTTATGGGGGATTATGATTTATAAAGTTAAAGCAAAACACTTTATTGCAGAATAAGGGGAAATAAAAATGAATAAAGTAGTTCTTGTTCTTATCGACGGCTTACGCCCCGACGGAATGATGGCCTGCAGCCATCCCGAGGTGAAATATCTCATGGAGAAGGGCAGATATACCCTCGTGGGCAGTACGGTTATTACTTCGGTCACCCTTCCATGCCACATGTCGCTGATCCACTCGGTGGATCCCGACCGTCACGGAGTGACCACCAATACATATACCCCTATGGTACGCCCCGTCATCGGTCTTTTTGAGCAGCTGGCTGCCTTTAACAGGCGCAGCATTTTCCTTTATGGCTGGGGCGAACTCAAGGATCTGTATAAACCCGGCTCCCTTGCCGATGCGCGATTCGTGTCGGGCAGGTTTATCGGCTGGGATGCCGCATCCGATACTCTGACCGATATGGCAGAGGAATATCTCAGAAGCGACGCCCCCGATTTCATGTTCCTCTATCTCGGCGAGACCGACGAGGTGGGCCATAAATACGGCTGGATGAGCGAGGAATACATCAGGGCCGTATATCATGCCTTTGAGTCGGTCGAGAGGGTGAGAAATACTATGCCTGAGGGCAGCATCCTCATGGTGACGGCCGACCACGGCGGACACGACCGTATTCATGGCACCGAGATGCCCGAGGATATGACCATCCCCTTCATTGCCTATGGCCTCGGATATGAAGGCGGCGAGGTTTTTGAAAGCTTTGATATCAAGGACATCGCTCCCACAATCGCAAAGCATCTTGATGTTCCCTCCGACTGCGACTGGGAAGGAGAGACGCTGATATGACGGGCTCCAAAACGGCCGACAGGCGCGATGTGGGCAGGCTGATGCTGCTCTGCTCCCTCATATATTTCTGCAGCTATCTTACAAGGCTGGGTTATGCCGCAGTCATGGTAGAGATGATCGCTGCCGAGGGCTTCACAAGGGCAGGCGCATCGGCGGCAGTCACCGCCCTGTTTATTTCCTACGGAACGGGTCAGGTGCTGTCGGGATTTCTGGGCGACCGCCTTGTGCCCCATAAAATGATATTCTTCGGCATGCTGGTCAGCTCCTGCATGAATCTGCTCATACCCCTTTGCCCCACCACCCTGCTTATGACGGCGGTATGGTGCATAAACGGCTTTGCTCAGGCCATGATGTGGCCTCCGCTCGTCCGTATTATGGCCGAGCTGCTTAATGAAGACGATTATAAGGTGGCTGTCACCCGCGTCAATTGGGGCAGCTCGATGGGCACCATTGTAATATACCTGCTGGCCCCTCTGTGCATCACCCTATCGGGCTGGAGGATGATCTTCCGCATAACGGCGCTTATGGCGGCGGCAGCTGCCTTCGTATGGATAAAGCTCTATCCCCCTCTGCACGACCGCATGAGGCACGAGCTCACCCCCACCGTCCGTGTCGGCATCGTCCATGCCCAGCCGGAGGAACACCTGACGAGGGGCGACTTTGCCCTCCTTGGCATTATGATGATCGCCATCGTCATGCAGGGCAGCCTGCGCGACGGCATAAATACATGGATGCCCTCCTATATCTCCGAGGGCTTCGGCCTGGGCAGCTCGATAGCCATCCTCACCTCGGTGGCCCTGCCCATATTCAATATGGCGGTGTTCCAGATCACGTCGTGGCTCAACCGCAAGGTCATCCGAAACGAGCTGGCCTGCTCGGCGGCCATATTCGGCACCGGCGCCCTCGCTATGATAATGCTCAGGACCCTTGGCGGACGCTCGCTCATGCTGACGGTGGCCTGCCTCACCCTTGGCTGCGGCTGTATGCACGGAGTCAACCAGATCCTTATCTGCAATGTTCCCCGTTTCTTTCAGAGGACGGGAAAGATATCCCTCATATCGGGCGTTCTGAACTCATGCACCTATGTGGGCAGCGCCCTTTCGACCTATGGCCTTGCCCTTGTCACCGATGCCTTCGGCTGGAGCGCGACGGTGAGTGTGTGGTGCATCGCCGCCGCCCTCGGCACCCTCTGCTGCGCCGTGTGCATCAGGCGCTGGGCAGGAAGAAAAGCATGATATTTTATATTAAATAAAAGGAGAAAGAGACATGACAAGCAATAATTTCCCCTATTCGGTGGCCGAACGCCTCAGCTTTCTGAGGATCGCAGGCACAGACGAAGAAATGCGCGCCGCAAACATCCTTCTTGAAGAGATCGAGAAGCTGGGCGGCAAGGGCGAGCTGATGGAGTTCGACATCCCCGCATTCGACGTAAAGAAGTGCGCCGTTTCGGTGAAGGCTCCCTTCGAGATGGAGCTGGAGTGTGCCCCCTATTACCTCGGCTCGACACCCGAGGGCGGCATTGACCTCAAGTTCATGTATGCCGAGCGCGGCCTGCCCGAGGATTTCGACGGCATTGACGACCTCTCCGACACCATCGTAATGGTCAACGAGTTCAGCTATGATGTATACAAGCTGCTGTGCGAGAAGAAGGCCGCCGCCTTCATCACCATCTTCGGCAAGCATTGGGATTCCGATAAGAACCTCGACCTTGTTCCCAGAATGACACGTATGAAGTATTTCGACAACGGCCGCATCCCCGGCTTCCAGATCTGGGCAAAGGATGCCACCGAGCTGGTAAGAAAGGGCGCAGAGACCATTCATATCGACCTTCAGATCGAGGACAGAAAGGCCAAGTCGCACAATGTGCTGGCCACCATCCCCGGCACCGACAAGGCAAAGGAATCCATCGTCATCACTGCCCACTATGACAGCGTTGCCATCGGCACCGGCGCGTGGGACAATGCCACCGGTTCGGCTGCCATCATGTATATCTACCGCCACTTCCTGCAGAATGCGCCTCGCCGCACCCTGCGCTTCGTCTGGTGCGGTGCCGAGGAGATCGGCCTGCTTGGCAGCATCGCTTATGTTGATCAGAACCCCGAGCTCATCGAGAAGGAGATCAAGTTCTGCTTCAACTTTGATATGTGCGGCACCGTCCTGGGCCCCAACCTTATTTTTGTCACCGGCGGCGACGACCTTAAGCATTATGCCGAGCAGTATTGCCGCGAGGTAGGCAAGAGCGTCGACATCAAGCAGATCGTCCACTCCAGCGACTCGGCGCCCTTCTCCGACAAGGGTATTCCCGCGCTGGGCCTGTCGAGAGGCAGCAAGACAGCCGAGATCCACACACGCAACGACATCGCCTTCCCTCTCTCGGCAAAGCAGCTTGAGAAGGATGCCGACTTTGCGGCAAAGATGATCGAGCGCGCGGCAAACTCGGCACGCCTGCCCGTTGATGTCGGCATGAACGACACCATGAAGGAAGCGCTGAAGAAGTATTTCCTCCGCGACAAGACCACCATCAAGGAAGACCTTGAGGCCAAAGCCAAGGCAGAGGCCGAGAAGGAATAAGCAACAGAAAAACCGCCCCTCGGGGCGGTTTTTTTAGGTAATAGGTAATAGTGAAGAGGTAAGAGGTGCCATGCCTTCCCCTTGATGGGGAAGGGGGCGCCGTAAACGGCACTAGCTTCGCGTCGCCACGTAGTGGTGGATGAGGTGAACTGCGTCCA
>JAFQVZ010000262.1 GCA_017407765.1 Clostridia bacterium
ATATGCTTCGGCAAAAGCGCTCGTTAAAGCGCTTGGCCTTAGTGAAAAGGAAATAATAGCAGATCCTTCGGTGCTTTCTGAGGCACTTAAGGGAAGGAACAAGGTTAAGCTGGCTGAAGAGCTTGAGCTGGGCCTGCCTACCCTTAATGATATTATCACCGAGCTTATGAAACCGGGCAGAGATATTCGAGATGATTTGCCCAAGCCCATCCTTAAGAGTGATGTAATGGATATCAATGACCTCAAGGAAGGCATGGAACTGGTTGGCACAGTCAGAAATGTTGCTGATTTTGGTGCATTTGTCGATATTGGCGTACATCAGGATGGACTGATCCATATCAGCAGGCTGGCAAAGCATTTTGTTAAAAAAGCTTCTGACGAAGTTTCGGTCGGCGATATTCTCACAGTCAGAGTAATCGAGGTAGATGTTAAAAAGAAAAGAATATCTCTTGAAAGAGTGTTTTAAACGGAATATTTTCTTTCCTCCTCCGATACAATAAGGTATCGGAGGAGGTTTTTTATGTCAGCCAAAACACGGGAACATATTTATAATGCGATATGTATTTTTTGTATCATTCTTTGCATAATTCTGATAGGGAGGGTGGCTGCCGACGAACTGACCGACGGCAGGGGCAAAGAATATATCCATCATCCCCCTGAGGTCAGGCATGAGAGCAATGAAGAACGAAATATCATATCAGAAAAGAACTTGTCTGAAGAATTGAAGAGATATCTGGGGGGAGTGCTGCCGATCAGGGATATAGCTATTGACGTGTCAGAGGGAGGCGAAATGTTGCTGACAGCCAAAGCTTCAAGAGAAGAACTGACAGATTATCTCAAGAGCTATGGCATCGAGAGCGGTGTTGCGGCTCTTATGCTGCCGCAAGTCATAGATCTGGAGATAAGTGTTGATTGCAGTTATGATGATGAAACCGGTCTTGTTGCGATAGATCCGGTCGGGCTAAGAATAGGGGAAAGCGATTTTTCCCTTGCAGCCTTTCCGGCTGAGACCTTTTCGGCCATCAACAACGGGCTGAATAAACTGCTGATGGCAACGGGATACAGGCTGGAGAGCATAAGATTTGTGGAAGATGGAATCATACTTGAATAGCATATACAGCCTCCTTTGGCAGACGCTGAGGGAGGCGTTTTATTTTAGCGGCCGGAATAAAAAGAAGAATATGTATAAACTTAAACTGCCCGAAAGATATCGAGGTTGTTAAAATAAAAACATATCAAAAGGTGAGTGTTTTGTATTTGCAAAACTCATAAAGTGTGCTAAAATAGTTCATAATTGGGATATTTTATAAAGTTTTATGAGGTGAAGCAGATGGATAATTCGATCCGTATTTCCAAAACGATCGACGGTGAGTTTTATTTTACTTATGCAGCTGATGACGGAAGAATGATCGCGCGCAGCGACTCTTATGCAACTCTGCCTGCGTGCAAGAACTGTATCAGGGTCTTCTGTCATTGTAAGGGTGCTGAACAGTGTGAGAGTAAAGATATTCTCTGGTTTGAAGGCAAGCCTGTGTATGAGGTTTTTAAAGAAGGGGACAAGTATAGCTTCCTGCTGAAGGGTAAGTATGGCGAGATCCTTGTTTTCGGCGAAATGTTTGATTCCGCGGAGGAAAGAGATGCAGCTATTGCCTGCGCACGTTCGCACGAGCTTGATGATACAGAAGAATACGAAGTTATTATTTGATTAATTAAATCAAAGAGGTGTTTGAGATGAATGAAACAGCCCATAGCCAGCCTAAGCTTTGGACATTCATTTTTATCAGAGTAGGTATGGTAACCGCTCTGACCGGTATTGCAACACAGATGCTCTTGTCGGCATTTCCGCAGTATCTTTCCAATCAGGGTTTTTCGGCCACACAGATGGGCCTTGTAGCTTCGGGATACACAGTATGCGCAATGATCATGCGTATATTTGCAGGTAACCTTATCGACAAAAAGGGAAGACGCGTTATGTGTCTTCTTGGACTTGCTCTTTTTACTCTGCCTATCCTGGGCTTTCTTAAGTCGGGTATGATAATTGCCGTGATCGTGTGCCTAAGATTTGTTCAGGGCTTCGGTGCATCGCTCAGCAGCCTTTCGGTTGGCACAATGGCCCCGGATGTTCTGCCCAAGGAGCGTTTGGGCGAGGGCGTTGCGTATTACGGCCTGTTTAACTCGATGGCAACAGCTATTGGTCCCGCTATCGGCATTTCGCTTATTGCCGGCGGAGAAGATTATAAGCTGTTCCTTACAGCGCTTGTAATGGGTATTGCGGCAACAGGCGTTGCACTTACAATTAATTATGAGAAAAAGGGGCTCGGCAGCGGCAATGATAAAGGTTTTGAGCTCACTCCCGAAGAGCTGGAAGCCGATCGTATTGCAGAACTGGAAGCTGCGGAGGACGCAAAGAGATTCTTCCTTTGGAAGTTCTTTGACAAGAAGGCTCTTCCGGCTGCGATCATAACCATTCTCATAACCATGTCGACAACGACTATCACCAACTTCATTACTCCCTATGGCCTGGAACTGGGGCTTGACTGGATCACTAGTTTTTATACCATTCAGGCAGGCTTCATGGTCGTTGCACGTCTTACATCCGGCAAGCTTCAGCGCCGTGTCGGCAGGTTTAAAACTCTGCTGATCGGACTCGTGCTTGATATTATTGCTATGTTCCTGCTGTCTGCGATGACTAATAACTATATGATGGCAGCTGCTGCAGCAATAAGAGGCCTCGGCGGCGGACTTTATTTCCCCCTGCTCAATGTTCTCTCGGTAGAGAATGCATCGCGCAGCGGTCGCGGTAAAGCCACATCAACATATTATGCTGCATTTGACCTTGGTGCCGGTATCGGTGCTGCAATGTGGGGCATGGTAGCCGATATGTTCGGTAAAGCAAGTATGGCTCGTGGCTATAGCGTAGTATTCGCAGGTGCCGGTTTCTTCTATGTATTCAGCATAGCGGCTACATACATTCTTCTTGGAAAGAACGAACGTACAAAATAAAGAAGAAAGGTGATTCTCAAATGGCTGGTAAAAGCAGCAGGGAGGAATATCCTCTTTGGACGTGGATGTTTATTCGTGTCGGCATTGTAACTGCCCTCGCAGGCGTATGCCGTCAGGTATATATGTCATCTTTTCCATATTTTCTTGAGCAGCAGGGTTTTTCGGCCACAGCTATGGGACTTGTTGCTTCGGGATATACCATTGTTGCAATGGTGACCCGAATCGTTTCGGGAAATCTTGTTGACAAATACGGACGCAGAAATATGCTTATTATAGGAACCATTCTTTTCGGCATTCCTATGGTGGGATTCCTGGTGGCCAACAATGCCGGATTTTCTGCAACCGTTACACTCGGTTTGATAGTCGTATTTCGTATGTCGCAGGGCATTGGTTCTTCGCTGACTTCTATTTCTACGGGTACAATGGCTCCTGATGTTCTTCATCCGTCGAGACGAAGCGAGGGTATTGGTTACTATGGTATGTTCAATAACCTCGCCACAGCGGTAGGTCCTGCAATGGGAATCGGTTTCCTGCTGGCGGGCAAGTCTAACCAGTATTTTCTGTTCACCCTTGCGATGATCGTTCTCGCTCTGCCTTTTGCCATGAGTATCAATTATGAGAAGAATGAGATCAGGGAAAAGAAGGAAGAAAAAAAGCCTGCAAGCACAGAGAAAATGTCACTTTGGGAGAAGATAAACTCTACTCTCATTTATAAGAAGGCACTTCCCGCAGCTGCAGTTTTTGCATTTGTAAGTTTTTCCACCACATCGGTATCTAACTTTATTTCGCCCTATGCCGTAGCGCTTGGATTTGAGAATATTGGCTCTTTCTTTACGGTTCAGGCTATATTCATGATCGTTGCCCGTATCTCTTCCGGCAAGATCTCCAAGAGGATCGGTAATTTCCATACACTTCAGTTGGGTATCGGAATCGATATGATCGGTTTTATCGTAATGGCATTTATGCAGAGCGAATGGCAGCTGTTTCTTGGAGCAGCGCTTCGCGGCCTTGGCGGCGGCATCAATATGCCTGTCCTTAACGTTCTGGCCGTTCAGTCGGCATCCCATGACGAGCGAGGCAAGGCTACATCAACATATTATGCCGCTTTTGATATAGGCTCCGGTATTGGCGCGGCAGTCTGGGGTGTGGTAGCCGATATGTTTGGAACTCAGGGCAACATGATATCCGGATACCGAGCTGTTTATATTGGTGCATCGCTTTTCTTCGCGCTCACTATGGCAGCGGCTTATATCCTTATTGGCAAAAAAGAAAAAGAACAGAAACAGCATTGATCAAAAGGGCGCTTTGCGCCCTTTTTTCTTTAACAAAGAAAGGAGAAAGTTATAATGAAAGCTTCACGTACCTATGATCGCTATTATCTTTACAGCGAGATAGAAGCAATACTCAAGGGATATGAGAAGGATCATCCCGAGTTTACCAAGCTGGAATCTCTGGCTGAAACCGCCGAAGGCAGAAATATATGGGCGATCTCGGTGACAGACACAAAGTACGGCGACTTTGCCGACAAGCCTGCATACTGTATTGACGGCAATATCCATGCTGGCGAAGTAACCGGCTCGATGGTAGCTATGCATTTTCTTGATCTGCTTTACAGCAATCTCGAGAATGAAGAGATCAAAAAGCTTCTTAAAGACTATACTTTCTATGTGATTCCGAGGATATCTCCCGACGGTTCGGATGTATATCTCACGACACCCGAGATGCTTCGTTCGGTCAATCATATGTATCCGTTTGAAGAACTTATGCCCGGTGTTCAGCCCTGTGATCTTGATGGTGACGGAGTTATTCGCAGGATGAGGGTTAAATCGCCCTACGGTGCATGGAAAGTTTCTGCTGATGACCCCAGACTTATGGTGAAGCGCAGCCCGGATGACATTGAAGGCGATTTTTATAATGTATTCAATGAGGGTATGGTGGAAGACTATGATGGTGTTGTCATTAAGCAGGCTCCGTCAAAATGGGGAAATGACTTCAATCGCAATTTCCCATTTGCCTGGGCACCCGAACCCAAGCAGGCGGGAGCCGGCACATATCCGCTGATAAATACCGAAACAAAGGCAATGGCTGATTTTACAGCTTCACACAAAAATATATGCTGCATCCTTAATATGCACACAATGGGTGGATTCTATCTCTATCCCCCCGGATATAAGGCCGGCAAGGAAGCATATAAAGAGGATATGGCAGTTTATGAGGCGCTTGGCAAAATGGGAACAGAGGAGAGCACATATCCTGCTATCAACATCCGTGATAATTATGTTCCGGTCGAATCAGGCCCTATATGCGGACTGTTTGATGACTTTAATCATTTTGTAATGGGACTTGTCAACTTTACGATAGAGTGCTGGGATCTGTATCCCAGAGCAGGTATTCCTCATACATTCCCCACAAAGCTCAAAAACGACGAGCAGCAGTACGAGCAGATGAAAAAGGTTTATGAATGGGCCGACCAAAACCTCGGCAAAGAAGCTATTATGCCCTGGACCGAGTTTGACCATCCTCAGCTTGGTAAGGTGGAGATAGGCGGATATGACTACAAGACCCTCGTTCAGAATTGCCCGCCTAAGTTCCTGCAGCAGGAGGTTGAAAAGCATGGCCGATTTATTCTCAGAGCGGCAAAGGCAATGCCCAGGCTCGAAGTCCGCGGAGTCAAGGCTACTCCGATCGGTGATGCCTGGAAGATAGAGGCCTGTGTTTATAACTCGCGTTTCCTTCCTACATATATCACCAAAGAGGCTCTGAATCTCAAGATCGTAGGGCCCGTAAAGGCAACCATCGGCGGAAAAGATGTCGAAAT
>JAFQVZ010000263.1 GCA_017407765.1 Clostridia bacterium
CGGTGACAGCTTCCCCACACAGGGGGAAGCCTTTTCTTGCCTCCCTTGCCTAAAGGGAGGTGCCCCGAAGGGGCGGAGGGATATTTCGGTGAGCCCGGTCGGGCGATTCGTGAATCGCCCCTACAATATCCCCCAGTCAACTTCGTTGACAGCCCCCTTTAGGCAAGGGGGCCATTAGCGTTAGGCAAGGGGGCCGTTTTTGCAAACCTCAGTCCCGACATCGCCTCTCCACAGCTGTCTTTACAATGCCGCAGGATAAATGTATAATTTAATCATAGTTGACTCACAGAAAAGGAGCTTTGACATGAAAAAGGAACTGCGGCATCCCTTTGTCAGGGTCGAAGGCGCGCGCGGCGTGACCTACGGCGGAAATCAGAGATATTCGAGGCAGAATTATGTTAAGAAAAGCGGCTGCGGAGTTATTGCCTCCTGCGACCTGCTGCTGTACCTCTCGGCACACCGGGACGACTGCAGGGGCGGCTTTTTTGCCGATGCCCTCAGGGATAACCGCCTGACCCTTGAGGAATATAACGACCTTGCCGACCGCCTGAGGCGCCATTACCTGCCCGTCGTGCCCAACTACGGCATAAACGGCTTTTCGCTGGCCATAGGCCTTAATGCCTACTTCATGCGCTATAAGCTGCCCTTCACCGCACGGTGGGGGGTGGGCAAGGGAAGGCTCTGGAGCGCCATCGACGAGATGCTGTCTGCGGACATCCCCGTTATCTTCAGCATCGGCAACCAGTTCCCCCGTTTCTGGCGCAAGGATAAGCTGGGCCTCTATCCCGCGCCCGACCGCGAGAACCACCGCCATTCGGCCGCCACACGCGCCCACTATGTGACGGTCACGGCAGCCGACGAAAACTGGCTTAAGATATCGTCGTGGGGCGGCGAATACTACATAAGCAAGGCGGAATACTGCCGCTTTGTGGACGAACACAGCAACTATCTGTTCAGCAACATACTTTACCTGAAAGAAAAGAAGAAGTGATAGGTTTTGAAAGACTATACAAGAGTAAGCAGGTTCATCTCCCTCGTTCTGAGGCACGACCCCTCGGTCATCGGCCTTGAGATGGACCCCAACGGCGCATGGGTCGAGGTGGACGGGCTTCTGCGCGGCCTCAATGCCAAAAAGCCTCAGCTCACACTCTGCGAGCTTAAGGAGTTGGTAGAGCTTGACGAAAAACAGCGCTACAGGTTCAGCGACGACGGAAAACGCATCAGGGCAAGCCAGGGCCACAGCGCGTCGCTGCCGGTCAGGATAATCTTCCCCACGGCCGACCCGGGCGACGAGCTCTTTCACGGCACGACGGGCAAAAAGCTCGATTCTATCTTCGAAAGCGGCCTTCTGCCTATGGACAGGCAGTATGTCCACCTCTCGGCCGATGTGGAAACGGCCATCAAGGTAGGCTCGCGCAGAGGCAAGCCGGTGGTGCTGCGCGTCGACTGCGCCGCCATGAAGCGCGACGGATACGAGTTCTTTATCTCCGACAACAGCGTGTGGCTGATGAAGGAGGTCCCCGCGAAATACCTGTCTATCGTAGGATAACCGAAAATGAGCAGCCCACCCGAAGGGATCGGATGGGCTGCTCTTATGTTAATGGAGAGAAATGGGCTGTCATCTTACGAAAAGGGTGGAGAGGGTGGCAAATACGGCGGCGAGGGGCAGGGCAAAGGAGGATGCCGAAGAACGGGCTCTGCCTTCGCGCCTGAAGTTTATGTCGGCCATATCGCACACCGCCTCGTATGCGCCTGCCGATGCGGGAGCACAGTAGGAAGATTCAAAAGCTGTGCGGCTGTTCATTGCGGCGATCGATCGGTCGTTTCTTTCAACCAGTGTTCTTGTCATTTCTGTTTCCTCCCCTTTATCTGTCGGTCATCTTTTGTGATTACAGATTAAGGGGTAGGGTTTTCGTACAGAAAGACGCATCATCTCAGAATGTTTTCGTAAGTTCAAAAGAGGTAAAGCCGCTGTTTAAAGGGGCTTTGAAGCGGAATAGTAAGCGATTTCGTAAGAAGGACGATATTAGTAGTTGAAAAGAGCGCATGTCAGGAGTTATAATCGAAAATATAAGTAAAGCTTGTCACGGAGGAACGTAAATGGCTAATCTGCTTCAGTGGTTCGTTTCGGCATCGGCCGCCCTCTCTAAGGGCAGCGGAATGACAAAGATATTACAGAAAGACTTTGCCCGGCTGTTTTTCTCGGACGACGGGGATACGGTGGGGCTGATCGAGTCGGTTTACGAAAAGAAGAACAGCAATATCCTCTTCACCCCCAAGGACGAGACCAGCTATTGGCATAAATACACCTTCAGGGATGCTATAAGGATAGATGAAGACCCCGAAAAAGCGGCAGAAAAGCTGCTCGAGGCCCTCCATCCCGCATCTTACGAAAGGTTCGGCAAGGAGCTGCGGGCCTCCTTTTACGAAAAGCGCAGCGAGCATGAGCGTCCCGACTTCCGCAAGAGCCGCTTTGAGACCCTGCTCGATGCTTTGTCGTCCGATGTGCCCATGGGCGACAGGAGCAGGGCCGTCATCATGTGCGGGCTTTATGCCGAGGCGGTGTTTTTCCTTCAGGAGGGGGCCTTCAGGCCCGATAACGGCGGCATAGTTGCCAAGCTTATGGAAAAGAGCGGCGCGTCTGCCCCTGCGGCATCGTGCGGAAAGAACAACGTCTATATGAAAGACCGCAGATCCCTCGAAAAAGAGTATCTCATCGGCGAGCTGATGGAAGGGGCCTCCAACGTGTGGATGTATAACATGACCATCACCGGCCTTGTGTGGGGCAGGGAGAAAAAGGGCGTCATCGACCACAAGCGAGGCATATTCGAGCGCTGCCTCGACGGAGGAACGCGCTTCACCGTCATCATCCCCGAGCCGGGCAGTATCGGTGAGGAGGACTCGGCCGAGTCGAAGCTGTGTCAGACCTATCCCGGCAACCTCAGCAGCCTTGAGGTGATGAAAAAGACCCGCGACCAGCTGATAAACGACATCGACGAACGCTCACGCGAAGGTGAGGCCTCGCCCATCTCGCTCTACTTCACCTCCTATGCTGTGCCTTACTCAATGATGCTGGTCAAGTTCGACGATCAGCCCGAGCGCGACCATGTCAAGATCGACCTTCACACCCCCTATCTGCCCCAAGACCTCGATAGGCGCTCGTTCTATATTTTCCGAAAGGACGACCCCCTGAACTTCAAGTTCTTCGAGGATAATTATGCCGTCATAAGGCTCAACTCCATCCCCTATACAAGGTGGAAGAGAAAGCACGAAAGATAAAGAAAAACAGCCTCCGGATGGGGGCTGTTTCTGCGTGTATCCACGATTATTGAGAGCCATAAAATGGAAAATGGATTAAATGTGTTTTAACCCCTTGACAAAAGGAAAAATAGAGATTATTGTCGAATATGGTATTCAGTTATGTAAACTGTAAGGGGAGGGAAAAACGTTCGAAAAAATGATCCATGGAAGAAAGTTTTTGCTGGCGGCAGCGTCGGCAGTTATCATAAATCTTGCGGCTTGCGGGGCGTTTGACGAGCCGGTTTTGGTCCCCATGAGCCTCGACCATACACTAAACCATATATCGGGCGGCCCGCAGGACTGCGGCTTTCCCATTTTGCCCGAAAAGTATGCTGAAGATGAAGAGCTATCGCAGGAGGAGATCGATGCCATAAACGCAAGGCTCCTCGCCCAGACCATCGACACCCTGAGCCTTGATGTGGAGAATGCCCAAAGGGCGGCCATGATGGAGCAGTTCTTTGAGGGCACTCTTTTTATCGGCGACTCGAGGACGGTGGGCATGTCGCGATACGGCAAGGTCGCGACGGCCGACTATTTTGCCGAGACGGGCATGAGCGTGTTCAATGTGTTCAAAGAGCCGGTGGAGATAGGGCCTCTCGGCGAGGTCACCCTCGAGCAGCTGCTCACACAGAAGAAGTATGACAGGATATACATAATGCTGGGCATCAACGAGCTGGGCTATTCCCTCAGCAGGATCTCGGAAAAATACAGCGAGGTCACGGCGCTGGTGCGCTCGCTTCAGCCCGAGGCACATATTTGCCTTCAGGCCAACCTTCATGTGTCGCAGGGCAGGTCGGAAAAAGACCCCACCTTCAACAATATACAGATAAATGCCCTCAATGAGATCATCAAGGGCATTTCGGAAGAGAATGGAATGGGATGGCTGGATGTCAACCCCATATTTGACGACGAAAACGGCGCGCTGACCCAGAGCTATACCTTCGACCACACCCACGTCCTGGGAAAATACTACAGGCTGTGGGCAATGTGGATCTATAACTGCGAGTCGGCCCGTTTTATTCATTAAAGTCGAACCTCTTTTTGGTCAGCAGATAGCACAGGGGCACCAGATAGAGGAAGCAGGCATAGGGCAGGGCCGAGGCATCGGCGCCCATGAAGCCCAGAGGAGCCGAACTGGCTATCGACCAGGGCACCAGTCCGCCGATGAGGATGACCGAGTTTTCAAGGTCGATGGCGAACTCGCGGTCGGTGGCTCCGCCGCGGCGGTAGGGCTCGCGCAGCAGGGTGGCGCAGACGATGCTGCCCATGGTCTGGTTGCAGAAGACGGCGACCGAGGCGATGCTCAGGATGATCGTCGTAATGAAGCGACCGAAGCGGCCTATGAGCTTTTCAAATACGGCCGACACCTCGTCGAGCACGCCGGTGGCCTCGAATATCTTTGAATAGGTGCAGGAGATCAGCAGGACGAGGTCGACCTCGATCATCGAGGTGATGCCGCCTCCGCTCAGCATATCGCCCAGGGCGCCTGCGGCAGGCTCATAGCCGAATATGCAGGCCCTTATCAGCTCGGGCATACCAATGCCCTGGACCATCACCGAGATGCCGGCTGCCGCGGCGATGCTGAAGGCACAGGTGGTGAGGGTGGATACCCTGAAGAGGGGCAGCACCAGCATTATGACCACCGGGATGACCAGCGCGTGCGAGAGGACAAAGTCGGTCTCGATGGCGGTCAGCATAGTGGGGTCGACGGTGCCCACCGGGTTGAAATAGGAAAATACGGCATAGATGGCTGCCGAGAGAAGAAAGGGCAGAGCCGCGGTGCGGTGCATCCATCTCACGTTGCCGGGCATATCGGTGTCGGTCATGGCGGCCACCACATGGGCAGCCGACGAGACGGGCGAGCCGCGGTCGCCGAAATAGACGCCCGAGAAGATGGCGCCTGCCGCCAGCGCGGGGTTCACTCCGCCCGAACGGGCAATGGCCATCAGGATAACGCCCACCGTTGCCGAAACGCCGAAGGAAGTGCCCAGGGCATAGGCGATAAGGCTGGTCAGCAGAAAGGCCATTAGGATAAACAGGCCGGGCGAGATCAGGTTCACGCCGTAATATACGAAA